>JAENVX010000213.1 GCA_016650355.1 Bacteroidia bacterium
ACTGACACTCTTCAAATCAAATAATATTTTTATGGAGAAAGCAAAAGGTGCGTATGCTAATCCAATCATATTCGGAAGTACGCCCTTGTTGAGTGGCTATATCAGAAAATCTAATTATGAGAAGTTGAGAAATACTTCTGCATTAGGGATATCGGTTGTCGGTAAAGGAAGAGTGATTGGTTTTACAGATGGCGTTACCTTTCGGGCATTTTGGTATGGCACCAACAAACTATTGATGAATGCCATTTTTTACGGGCCATTTATTAGTAGTGAAGCTGGTAGATGATTCAGAAGGGAACTTAATTGTTGATTCCTTATGATGATCATGGGTGCTATCTGTGGCAAAAATGCCTAGATTTGTAAAACCTTCTATACCAGCGTGATCCGAAAATTTTTTCCTCTGGACAAGAATTACCTCCTTGAAGAGGCGCAATTTGCTCTTCAGGCGGAACTCCTGACTCAATTGATCAACACAGTGAAAACGCAATATGAGCTGCGGCACAACCCGCTGGGGATTATTGATTCATTCAGTGAACGTATTCAAAAATTCACACCCAATGAGGTAACTTCCCTTAATCACTTTTACCAAATCCTGGCGGGCGTGTATCGTTATAAATTTGGAAACAGCCAATTGGAATTTGTTTGGGACGGACGAGAACATTTTGAAAAGTATAAAATCGATTGGACTCAAACGTTTATCACATGGACCAATGAATTTTGCAAACAAGAATTATTTATTAATGCTGTATTAGACCTGACTGTTTTTCTTCCGGGCAACGAACAAGCACACCTAGCAGAAAACAGAATGAACCATTTTATCCTTCGCCAATTTGAATTGAAAATCCACAAAAGCAAGGGGATTGTAGCAATGAGAGTTGCCTGAATCAGCACATGGGCATTAGGTCATCGTCCACTGCAATCTATTTAATCAATCCTGGTAAGTCTCAACTTAAGACTCGATACCTGGGGGCCAATTCCTTATACCCAATTCGTTTGCTTTGTGTGTCGAAATCACTAATTTGATCGTGCTTAATCTAAACCTACACGCTATGAATGCCCGTCAACTATTTGTTTGGTTTGCTATTCTCTCAACGGCTTTGCTATTATGGTGGGCTTATTACTGGATTGAAGCTCTTTTTGGGTTTATCATTATTGGCCCATTGATCTATATGGGTGTTGTGGATATGATCCAGACACGCCAGTCACTAAAGCGGAATTTTCCGTTGGCAGGCAGACTTCGTTATGTGTTTGAAGATTTGCGGCCTAAGATTCAACAATACTTTGTGGAGTCGGATACAGACGGTACTCCTATAAACAGAAATGAGCGTTCTGTAATATATCAACGTTCTAAAAAGCAGATAGACACGATTCCGTTTGGCACTCAATTAAATGTTTATGCCGAAGGATACGAGTGGATGACGCATTCCATTGCACCCATTGATTTCCATAAAATTGATCACAATCCACGAATAAAATTTGGTGGCAAAGAGTGTAAGCAGCCCTATGACATGAGCGTTTTTAATGTGTCGGCCATGAGTTTTGGCTCACTCAGTAAAAATGCAATAGAGGCTTTGAACGCTGGCGCAAAGATTGGGGGCTTCGCACACAACACGGGCGAAGGGGGTTTAAGTCCTTATCACCTAAAACCTGGTGGTGACATTATCTGGCAGATAGGCACGGGTTATTTTGGCGCTCGCACTGCAGATGGTGTTTTTTCGGATGATGCCTTTCAAAAGAATGCGGTTCAGCCGAGTGTTAAAATGGTGGAGATAAAACTATCACAAGGTGCTAAGCCGGGCCATGGTGGAATTTTGCCGGCTGCTAAAAACACGCCTGAAATTGCTGCTATCCGCTTGGTAACACCGGGCACTACAGTATTCTCACCTCCATTTCACAGCGCCTTTAGCACCCCGATTGAATTAATTCAATTTGTAAAACGCTTGCGCACATTGTCTGATGGTAAGCCGATTGGCTTTAAACTTTGTATAGGGCGAAAGAGCGAGTTTCTGTCTATATGTAAAGCGATGGTGCAGCTTAACACCTATCCGGATTTTATTACCATTGACGGAGGCGAAGGAGGAACCGGTGCAGCGCCTCCTGAATTTACAAACTCAGTTGGCATGCCGCTTTTGGATGCGATTGCATTTGTGGATGATTCTTTGCGCGGCTTTGGCATTCGCAATGAAATAAAGTTGATAGCTTCTGGAAAAATTCTGACCGGTTTTAATATAATAAGAGCGATGGCTTTGGGTGCCGATACCTGCAGTAGTGCTCGCGCTATGATGATGGCACTGGGATGCATACAAGCACTGGAATGCAATAAAAATACTTGCCCTACCGGAGTGGCAACACAAAATCCATATTTTATGAAAGGCCTGGTGGTAGAAGATAAAAAACAACGAGTAGCGAACTATCATAAAAACACAGTAGATAGTTTTGTTGAACTTCTGGCGGCTTCAGGCATTGGCCACCCGGATAAGATCAATCGCACCCATGTTTATCGCAGAGTATTTATGAACTTAGTAAGAACCTACGAGGAAATTTATCCAACCATTCCGGAAGGATGCTTGCTTGAGGGCGGAGATGTCCCCTTTGATTTTGAAAATTATCTGGGTCGCGCTTCCGCTGAAACCTTTGAAGTTCTTACGTAGGATGTCCTTATCTGAAGGATAGATGAATAGAGAGTTCCTTTCTAAAAGGAAACATTCACATGCCTTTCCGCATGATAAGAAGAACGCACCAGCGGCCCGGATTCAACGTATTTTAACCCACGCTTAAGTCCTTCTTCCTTGTACATCGCAAACATATCAGGATGAATAAACTCTGCCACTTCCAGATGCATTTTAGTGGGCTGAAGATATTGACCTAATGTTAAAATCATTAAACCATTTTCGGCAAGGTCGTCCATCACTTTGAAAACTTCTTCTTTTGTTTCGCCCACACCCAGCATAATGCCCGACTTGGTGCGCTTGCCAGCTTCGCGAATGCGTTTGATTTGCTCAAGGCTTCTTTCATATTTGGCCTGTGGTCTCACAATCCTATAAAGACGACCTACGGTTTCGATGTTGTGCGAGACAACTTCTTGTCCGCCATCAATCATTCTGTAAAGTGCCTCCCAATTTCCTTTTGTATCGGGTATTAATGTTTCAATTGTTGTTTCCGGACTTAACGCTTTTGTTTGAACCACGGTTTGATACCAAACTTCAGCCCCACGATCTTTCAATTCATCTCTGTTCACGGAAGTGATCACAGCATGTTTCACACCCATCAACTTGATCGCTTCTGCCACACGTTTCGGTTCATCCAAATCATATTCTGTTGGCCGTCCGGTGGCAACGGCACAGAAGGTGCAACTGCGGGTACAAATATTTCCCAAGATCATAAAAGTTGCCGTGCCTGCCCCCCAGCATTCGCCCATGTTAGGGCAATTACCGCTTTCGCAAATCGTATGAAGTTTATGGTCGACAACCAGTCTTCTTACTTTTGCATACTCCGGCCCAATAGGCAGTTTCACCCGAAGCCAATCGGGTTTCCTTTGCTTTGTTTCTTCTTTAGATATGACGGGTAGTTCTATCATTATTAGTCCATAGTCTTTAGTAATTAGTCCTTAGTAAGGAGTAGTTGATAAAATTATGTTCTCAATACTAAAGACTCACTACTTACTACTGCTTTACTTGCCAATAAGTTCCTTGTATTGTTCTACTGTTAAAAGACCTGCAGCGGAACCTTTGATCTCAACCTTCACCATCCAGCCGTCTCCATAAGGATCAGAGTTAACTTTTTCCGGGCTGCCATCCAACATAGAATTTACTTCAAGTACTTTACCCGTGAGAGGCATGAATAAGTCAGAAACGGTTTTCACTGCCTCCACCGTTCCGAAGACCTGATGTTCTTCAATTTCCTTCCCAACCGTGTTGATATCTATATAGACAATGTCCCCAAGCTCGCTTTGCGCGAAATCAGTGATGCCAATGGTGGCTGTGGTGCCATCAATTTTGATCCACTCATGATCTTTGGTGTAAAGTAGTTCGTTTGGGATGTTCATAGTTGTTGATTAATAAGTAGAGCTCAAAAATAAGGGTAAAATCTGAATTATGAAGGTTTCAAGTGCGGTGTTTAGTGGTACAAGTTGAGCAGACTTTTTGACACCTGAACAACTGAACCTGAGGCTTGGAACTACTGAGCCAGGT
Organism: Bacteroidia bacterium; assembly: GCA_016650355.1. Taxonomy (GTDB): domain Bacteria; phylum Bacteroidota; class Bacteroidia; order Cytophagales; family Cyclobacteriaceae; genus ELB16-189. The sequence goes on from JAENVX010000213.1 coordinate 4,191, forward strand.
TAAACTGAATTTTTGTACCAAACCTTGTGGTAGATCTTTTGTAAGAATTGGTTACAAGAGGCTCGTTAACATTACGCTCGAAATACAATTGGACGTTAAGCTTCTGGTTGACAACATAGCTAACATTAGGGCGCAGTTGAAAATTAATATTTCCATTTGTGACCGTATTCACGTCTTCAATCTTGCGTTGAATGGTGCGGTTATTCGTCACACTCATGTTCATCCGGAAGGTAACATCATTTTTTAAGGTGATCACCCTTCCCTGGTCTTTGATGGGGAGTTTCAAATTATTTTTGGTGTAACCCACTTCAAACGACCAGTCTTTTCCGATCAGTTCTGTAACCGAAGCATTCGAAATATTCAGCGATAAGTCTCGCTTTGTTTTATAATCAAAACGCAAAGTGAGTTTATTTTTTGTGCGAATGTTCACTCCAATGAGCGGAGCAAACTGTTCAGAGATCATTACCTGACTGATCACATAAACTGGAATCAATTGACCCTGGGAATTTGGTTTCGTTGCGAACACTCCATTATTGTAATCTTCCAGCGGCACGTTAATGCCTACATCAGTGTATTCAAGTGAGTTACTAAAATTGGTAACACCATACGATGAACTGTAAGCATGATTAAGTGTAATGGATTGAAATTTATCTTTGAAGGCTTCTATTTTGTTTAGTCCAGTGTAGTCCACCCGCCAGTTTGGCAAGGGAATGCTTGGGAATGGAGACAGATTTACTTTTTCGGCACTGGTACCAGAGTAAGCCGCAATAAAGGCTGGTATCATTACATCTTGCGATTGTGATTCGTACCCCGCACCAGATACCTCTGTAAATCGATTTTGAATGGCTGAGATATTTTCTTCGAAAGTTTGGAATACAGTTGAGCTGGTACTAGTGTTATTTTTAAATGCCGTGTTGATCGTTACCATGGATACTTTATAGCTGCCGGACTGGCTTGGGCTTAGCGATTGATATCCGTTGCTTGCCTCATCGTATCTGAAGATTTCCTGATAGGCGCTATTCGTAGTTTTCTTAACGTCTAATTGTATTTTGAAATCCGCGGTTGGCTCAACGTTAGCTTTCAAACTTATATCTTTTGTTTCGAGTTGACTGAAAGGAGTAGTTAGTTTAGCACTTGTGCTCAACCAATTATTGTCAGCAGCCTTGTATCGAATATTCGGATCTTGTCCCCCCAAAATAAAATTCCAACCGGGCGCTGTCCAGGTTTCATCATTTCCAAACAAATTTGGCGTTGGCGTAAAGCCGGGCAATATTGTGCCACGACTTAAGTTATAGTTTCCTGTTATATTTCTTAGCGACATGATCAAGCGCATGATACCCTTTAGTGCAAAAAGGTCGGGAGGGGTTTTTACCGTGTCTGGTTTTGCTTTTGTTTGTTTTGCTTTTTCCAGTGGAGTCTGTTTTCGTTTAGGTGTATTTATGTCTTTTAAAAACTTGACTTTATTATAAAGCTTTACAAAGTCAAGCCTGCCGGTGAGGGCTTGCTCTTGTGTGTTTTGAATAATATTACCTAGTTTAAGGCTATCCGTTTTTTCCAGAGGTCCTGCTCTCCAGGAGTATCCCACGTTGTAGCGATAATCTGTGCCAATCCAATTTGTAAGAGGAAGTTTATCGAGCGGCACAGTATAGTTGGCTGAAATGGTTTGTTCAAAATTTTTGGCTCTACCAAAGCCTTTTAAATTATCAACGACCACCTTAATTGAATCTTCGTTGTCCAGGTCGCCATTAGGCTCATCGATAATGGCATTCATCCTGGCGTTGTAGTCAACAGACAATGATTTTGCAAGGCTCCACTTGGCGCTGTAGTATCGGTTGAACACAAAGAACTTCTGATAATTGGGTTGAGCCCCTGCTAAATCTTTCACATTATTGCGATACACGAGTTTACTAAATGAGCGATCCAATTCTCCACGAACGGAAATATTGGTGGGCATTGGATTAAAATTGAAATCTTTGATGAGTTGCAAAAAGGGTGATGATAAAAACTTAAAATCCTTAAAGGGTTCAAAGCCTTTAAACTTAGGACTGTATTGCCATGCGACTGCACCTTTGATACTACGCCTGGTATTTTCAATCAGGTTGAAGTTGGTTTGCGTGGCTTCACTATAGGCATAGGTGAAGGCAAAGTTTTCTATATCATAAATATGGCTGACGGCATCTTTTTTCACCTTCACTTTTCTAACGTTGGTAAAGTTTAGGCTCCGTCTCTCGGCTTTATCCTGAATCAATTGCCTATAGGTCTCCCTTTCCTGATCGGTATTAAAAGATTTGAAGGCGGCCTCAAGCCGCAAGTCCGGGTTGGCCGGATCAAAATTGGGATTCATCGTGGTGGTTTCATAACTCGCGAACATCGGAATCTTTAATCCCAGGCTCTGTGGCAAAAGTTTATCAACATTGAGGTTTGATGAGACATCATAGATTGTTGTTTCCCCACGTGCCCTCTCAGAGATTTTGGATTGAACACCACCATAGCCAAAGGTGATGTGCTTAAAGGATCCTGTTACCGTGCCAAGGTCAGCAAGTTTGGCGTTGAGCACTGCGTTTACTGCCCAGCCTGCTGTGCGGTCAAATTCTGTCAGACGCAATTCGTTGGCCCACAAACAAACATTTATTGACTTAGCATCATCACTCCGCGGATTGCGCACACCAATCATCATCAACTTCACCTGGCTTAGATCCGGTCTTCCAAAAATGCGTATCCCCTGGTTGCCAATAAAACGCGGACCTTCTCTTGGAAATAGTTCGCCTAGTGAATAATTCTCACGGTCGCGCTGTGCTTTCAGCGCGTACAATTCATTTAAATCCATGTCGATGTAGTTTTCCACTGGCCAGATATCGTCAACATTGCGGCTTACTCCAAACTTTGTAATTTTTAGTGGTATTTCAATTTCATAATAGTTTTCATCAAAATCAGTTCCTAAGCGTATGAAACCAACCAATTGATTATCTGTCAGGTTATCATTGTCTTTTTGGGTTCCGCCATGTGCATGCAAAAACATTTTGATGCGACCATAATTAAAAAAGTCCATCGACACGTTTTTGAAAATGGACCGTGCATCACCATCGGGTAAATCAGTTACACACAATTGAATAGCTTGTTCATTCAACCTTCGTTGTTGATATGAGGTATTGTCGCGGTCGCGAGCAAGCGGTTCCACATAAGCGGGCTTATCGGCACTACCCTGACCATTTTCTTCAACGTTGACAGTTGACACAGAAAAATTGTCCAAGTTAGGTTCCAACACTTCACCGAATTTTGATTCTTCAAGATTGCCTGTGTATCGTCTCCAGCGGTTGCCCACAAACCTGAAATTGGCAAGTCTCATAACAACGGGTTGTGAGAAACCGGTTAGGTACATGCGAGCATATCGGATGGACTTAAAGCCAGTTATATCACCTACCTTTTCATCAAACTGTCGAACAGGTATTCTGAATAAATACCAACTGACATTATCTCCATTGATGTTATTGGTGATCTTGTCTACGATATATTTTTTACCTACCTGTAGTGTAGCTGGCTTTAGATCAATATTGTATGCGTAATATTCTTCCAGGTCACTTAGTGTATTATCTGCGTTTAGATCCTCATTCTCAGGAATCGTGGTTCCCTGCGCGGGTTCGCTTGAGGTTAAAATAGGCGAGTTGTGCTCATGGCCATTGTAGTTTTGGTACCGCTGCAAAATTTTGGCATCCAGGCCATCGTAAGTCGGGTTAAACGGGCTTAGAAAATCATCAGCCGATGGATCCAGTTTTACGATTGCAGATGCAGCCGGGGTTAATGTATTTAGAAAATCTTTGAAATAGTCATTTTCTTTGGTTGTGCTTAATCCATCCAGTCCAACATCCTGGTTGGCACGTGAACTGGATTCATTATCAAATGCGTTGTTCAAATATTGTTGTGTTGTTACATAGCCCCAAGGGTTTGCTGTTGCTCCGCTGCCATTAAGATTCCCATCAGTTGGCAATCCATTTTCAAAAGCATGCTTGCCGTCACGCATTAAATCTTCGGATAAACTGCCGAGGTGAAAAACAACATTACCTCCTGTTGTGTTTGATCGCGGCTCGCCTCGTCCATCATCAATCTGTCCGTTTTTTGAATTGATGAACGGATCCATCAACCAAAACTCTACATATTCAATGTTGGATTTATCCCAATCTACTTCGTTGCGGATTGCCGTAGTGATTCCACCCCAATTTGAAGTTGGATTTTTCAAGGTGCCGTCAAAATTAAGATCGGGGTTGTAATTATAAGGCCCTCTTTCCTGGGGATAATAGGCTACATCAAAGATCTGCTCATAAAAATTTCCGATGTATAAATCGCGGTAAGGAAAAATCTCTTGAGGAGGGACCGCCCGAACATAATGGTTTTCAAGATCTTGATCCTTGATGTTGGGGGGCTTAAAATTATTGCCAGCACCGGTACGGTAAAATTGAGGGTCAACCTGATACCAGGCGAGTTTTGCCCTTTTGTAACCCGCAGCCACATCGTCAATAGCTCCATTCGCAAGATCAAACCGGTTGTCAGATGTTTTAGGAACGGTAGAAAGTTTCCAGCCTACAGGACTTAAAAGACTATAAGGTGTTGCAGAGTTTTCAAAGTCATCAATGAAAGAGGTACCTTCTCCTTTTACGATGTTCGAAGTGCCAGGAAGCAATTGTGCCCATTCCGCATTTAAATTGATGGTAGAAGTTTCTTTTGTTTGCAGGAACGGAAGTGCATCAACCATTTTTGTGAGAATGCGGGAATCCTTTCTCAAATTCATGTCAAAGCCATACTGTAAATTTCTAGCTGGCTCATTACCAATGGAATTGCGTGTTACAATTGCTCGCTCATTATAATAAAGAAGTGTTGAGCCTAAATTAATGTCTTCATTTAGTTTATAATCAAAGCGTGTACCAATGAGGGACCTCGTTTGAAAGGCAAAGGGGTCTTGCTGTTCGTAGGTGATACTAATATTTTTTCCAGAGCTAAGAATTCCTTCATTAAGGATAGTGACCTTTCCAAATGTGTAGTCTACAGTGTAGTCTGTACCTTCACGTAAGGGCGTGCCACCTGCAAATACTTTTACCGAACCTTGAGCAATATTAAATCCTTGTATGATGATGTCCTTGCCAGACCCGGCTTTAAATGAGCCCACGAAATAGAATTTATTTTTAGTAGCAACAAGTTCAGCTTCCGCTTTGGTGGTGTGGTAAAGTGTATCGTAAACATATTTTTGAGTAAGATATGCGCGCGTGGTTTCGTTGGTTTCTTTTTTAAATAAATTTCGCAATGCCGTATTGAACGGTTCGAGATAAGGTAAAATGATGAGTCCTGTTTCAGTCTGTACCGTAATTTTTTCTACGAAATCAAAGTTGCCGTCTGGTTGCGGATCGTTGTATGGATTCAAGCGATCCAATCCCATCACCTCAATCAATTGCTTAGTTCGCGAAATGTCGCCTTCCTGTAATTGGGGGTTGTCAATTCCAGTCCGGTCATCACGGTAAATCACACGAAGCTGAAAGTTATCACGGGTAAGTTGTGATACATTTAAGCTGTAAATATTTTTCATCATCAGGTTCCAGGTAGGCAATATCTTTCCGGTAGGATCCTTAACACTGATTTTTCTGGGACGAAGCATTTTTAAATAGACTACATCTTTGTCGCCCTTGTTGGAATATTCTTCTGTTAGTTCACCTACCTTATACACACGACCGTTGTAGGTATATTCAAATGCCACAGCAAGCGCTTCATCATTTTGAAGCTTCCGTTGAAGTGTGATGTAACCAAGTTCATTGTGAAAGGTAAACTCGGTGGAAGAAAGTTTTCGTGCACTGGTGATTTTTTCAAAGTCGGTGCCGTTAACAAAGGGCTTGCCAGGAAAAAGATTTTCGAGTGCTTGATTAATAGCATCTGATTCACCCGGAAGTTTGCCAACTAAATTGTAGAGGTTGTTATTATTATTGTCAGTGGGCCATCCGGGAGGCACTTTAATGTCGTAGTAACCTTTTCGATACACCTTATCCGATTCCCCCAAGTCCATTAGACCAATAACGTCACGCTGAGTTTGTGTGTCGTTCTGGCGATTCATTAAATAGATTTCAATACGCGTGATATTTACGCCTGAAGTAATCTGCGGAAGTGTGCTTAACCATCCTTCAAAATTATCGCGAAAGAACTGACCCAGGAAAAAGTGACGGTTCTCATCATAGTTGGAACCTACAATTTCAAATGGCCTTCCCTGGGCAGTGCCGCTTGTGTTTCCTTGTATTTCAATACTGGACTGCTTGCCACGCTGGGTTGTAGCAATTGTGGTGACAAACATTTTACCAAACTGCATCTGCGTTTTAACACCAAATAAATTTTGTGATCCTGTAATCAAACTATTGTTGAGTGGGAGGCTTACATTACCTAGCTCCAGCTTTTTCAAAACATCTTCTTTGAAGCCAGTGTATTCCAACTTCATGCTGTTTTGGAAATCGAATGAATTATTATTGTCAAAGTTGACTCCCACTTTTAATTTTTCTCCAATTTTTCCAACCACACTAAGATTAATCTGTTGGTCAAATTCAAACCCACCATTGCGTTGTTGCCGGATAGGAATCGTAGGGTTTTCGATTTTTTGCCAGGAACCACCGAAGTCTAGTGTCACAAATCCGCGCGGGATGAGTTCGACATAACTTCCACCAAAAATTCGGTCAATGGTTGGACTTAAATATATTTTGGGTATCAAGTTTCGTCCACTTACTGCGCTTTCTCCGTCCAACGCCTTGCTGCGTCCTTGCCAATAGTTTTTAAGAATTATTCGCTCCTGCTGCTGACTAAACTCCTCAAAACTCATGGAAGAATTTGGTCTGAAATTGACTGACCCAATTTTTTCGTAGATGTTGTAGTTCATGCCCGAGTCGATCTGGACATCCAGGCTCAAGCTTTTAGGATCCTTTAAGAAAAGCGGGGAATAGGTAGTAGTGTTTGAAAAAGGATCTCCGTACCGGTCGCGCGGGCGAAAGGAAGGCAGATAGGGGTTTATTATTTTACTGCGAACGGTATCAACGCGCGTAGTGTCCTGCTGCTGGGCAAATACGGTAGCACAGCCAAGCCATGTTGCTAATAACATGCTCAGTCCAATGATGAACCGCTGTTTCCGTTGTATTAGGATCAATCGTATCTCAGGCGTTTTTGAGTGACTGTTTGACCAGTTCTTCTAAACTAATAGTATTTCCAGATTTTCTCAGGACCGCGTCAATACTTTTCTCAGCTTGAGGTTTACTGATACCAAGGGTCACTAGGGCACCTAACGCCTCCTGACGCATAGTATTGTGGCCTGAAGCTGGAATTCCACCAATTTCTTCAGCTCCTTTTTTAAATTTGTCCTTCAGTTCAAGGATCAGTCGCTGGGCTGTTTTTCCACCAATACCCTTCACCGCCTGAAGAGTACCAACATCTTCCTGAAGTATAGCATTCTTCAACTCCGTGGTAGACAGATAGGAGAGTACCATCATGGCTGTATTGGGTCCAACTCCATTAACCGAAATCAGGTTTTGAAACATGGTTTTTTCTGTATCGGAAGAGAATCCATACAATATATGGGCATCTTCGCGTACGTGCATGTAAGTAGAAAGTCGAATGGCCTCCTGATCTTTTATCTCTGTAAAGGTATTGAGCGAGATGCTGACATGATAACCGACTCCATTAACATCAATGATTACAAATGTAGGTTCTTTGCGTGTCAGCTTTCCATTCAAATATGCGATCATAATCAGTACTTAGGACTGCTAAAAATGTTCATTCCTTTCCTGAAGCTGTGCATCTACAACAGCAATGGCGGCCATGTTCACTATTTCGCGAATGGAACTGCCAAGTTGCAAAATATGAACAGGCTTTTTCATGCCCAATAGAATAGGACCAATAGCCTCTGAGCCACCTATCTCCATCAATAGCTTATAGGCTATGTTGCCCGATATCAGGTTAGGGAAGATCAGGGTGTTGGCGCGCTCACTTGCCAATGCACTGAATGGATAATTTTCCTTTTGTAAGTCGGTATTAAGAGCTACGTTGGCTTGTATGTCCCCTTCAATTACCAGGTCAGGAAATTTTGCTTTTGCAAGGCGCACGGCCTCCTGCGTTTTTTCAGGCACATCTCCTTTGCTCGATCCAAAGTTGGAATAGGAGAGCATAGCTATTCGAGGTTCATAATCAAAAAACTTAACTCCACGTTGGGCGAGCGATATAATTCCTACTAATTCCTCCGCTGTAGGATCAACATTCACTGTGCAGTCAGCAAAAAAGAATGTTCCCTTTTTATTCATGATGATGTACATGCCAGCCACACGTTTAACACCTGGAGCCATGCCTATAATCTGTAAAGAAGGCAATATGGTTTTTGGATAATCTTTTGTAAGTCCTGACACCAATGCATCGGCATCTCCAAATTCTACCATCATGGCGCCAAAGCCATTGCGGTCTCGAATCACACGATTGGCATCGTACATAGTTGCACCCTTTCGTTGGCGCGTTTTGTAATAATGTTGAGCGTATTTTTCGGTCAAAACTTTTTCTTCCCGCGGATCTACAATTTTGCATTGGTCTAATTCAAGGCTGTGTTCTTTAATCAACCGCTCGATTTCAGACCGTTTACCAAGTAAAATTGGTTTTGCTACTCCCTCATCTTGCAATACTTGCGCTGCCTTTAAAATTTTATGGTTGTCGGCTTCCGCAAAGACTACCCGCTTTGGATTTTTCTTCGCTAAGTCAATTATTCGTGAAGTAAGTTTATCCTCAATTCCGATTCTCTTTAGCAAATCCTGATGGTATTTCCCCCAATCGGTAATTGGGTTTGTAGCCATACCAGAATCCATAGCAGCTTTTGCCACAGCAGGAGAAATCGTTGTGATCAGGCGGGGATCAAGTGGCTTAGGAATAAGGTACTGCCTGCCGAATTGTATCTTTGTGTCACCGTAAGCTTTGATAACCATTTCAGGTACTGGCTCTTTGGCAAGGATGGATAATGCTTTAACAGCAGCAAGTTTCATCGCCTCATTAATTTCAGTAGCCCGTACATCAAGCGCACCTCTGAATATGTAAGGAAAGCCCAACACATTGTTCACCTGATTAGGATGATCAGAACGACCCGTGGCCATGATCAAATCAGGTCGGGTTTTCATTGCCAAATCATAGGCGATTTCAGGATTAGGATTGGCCAGCGCAAACACAATTGGATCGCTAGCCATATTAAGAATATCTTGTGAAGTAAGAATATCTGCTTTTGACAAACCAATAAAAACATCTGCGCCTTTGATAGCTTGTTGTAAGGTGCTCACATCCCGGGCGGTTGCAAATTCCGCTTTAATGAGATCGAGTTCATCGCGGTCAATCCGTATCACTCCTTTGCTATCGCACATGATCAGGTTTTCGCGTGTTAGCCCAAGTGAAAAATATAATCGTGTGCAAGAGACAGCAGCAGCACCTGCACCATTTACAACCACAACAATTTCATCTATCTTTTTTCCTATTATCTCAAGCGCATTAAGCAGTGCGGCACTGGAAATGATGGCTGTACCGTGTTGGTCATCGTGCATTACCGGGATGTTCATCTTGTCACGCAGCTCCGTTTCGATTTTAAAACACTCTGGGGCTTTGATGTCTTCCAGATTAATGCCGCCAAAAGTAGGCTCAAGAGATTTTACAATTTTGATAAAGGCATCCGGATCTTCCTCGTCTATCTCAATATCGAAAACATCAATACCAGCAAACTTTTTAAAGAGCACGCCTTTGCCCTCCATCACAGGCTTTGAAGCTTCGGGCCCAATGTTTCCAAGACCTAACACAGCAGTGCCATTCGAAATCACTGCTACGAGATTTCCTTTGGCCGTATATTTATAAACATCCTCTTTGTTGGCAGCAATTTCCTTACAAGGCTCCGCCACACCAGGTGAATAGGCGAGAGCCAGATCAAGCTGGGTGCTCAACGTTTTGGTTGGCACTACTTCAATTTTTCCTGGTTGCCCTTGTGAGTGATAATCAAGAGCATCTTGCTTGCGAATCTTTATAGACATAGGGGCGGTTGTTTAAAAGCGAATAGCAATTTACAATTAAAAGTCAATTAGCAGAGGAATTCAGGGTGTCTGAAAGAAGGATTTTATCACACGTAAAAACCTTTTATTAGTTAGCGTTGGACACTGGCAATTGATCGCTTGTTTTGAAGGTATATAATATTGTTTCTAACTCTCGCATGATCTCGCGTTGGCTTCTGCTCGGACTAAAGGTGAACCCTTCTACATAATAGAAGTATCCCGTTGCTTCATCCACAAGGGCATAGCTTACAAATGGCCCGCCCATAGAGTAGTTGTTGGCTCGCCACAGCCCCCTGGTTTCTATGGCAAAATGTTTATTAAAATTGACTTGACGTGATTCTATAGGAACGAATGGAATGGTTGTTTCGGTAATCAAATAAGAGTTACTTACCTCAGGATCTTCAAATAAATACTTTTTACAAATTTCATCTCTGAATTTGATAAGACTGTCTTTGCTAAATTGGTCCGGTGATGAATATTTTTTGCGGGCGATGAAGACATCTTTATCGTCCCTAGGATTGATTTGGCGTACCCACACAAAATCTTTTTCATTGATCACTAATTTATAACCAAATGGGATTTGAAGATCGGCCTGCATATTTTGCTTTATCCAATCGCTCAATCCTTTCAATTGACCTGACTTGAAAAGCGATTTTGATAGGCGATCCCGTTCTGTCTTGTCAAAATAATCAACTAATTGTTGACGATTCTTTCTAATGTTAGCAATGAGTTCTTTTTCATTGTTCCCAAACAGGTACATCACTTCTTGGCCTTTGGCAAACACATTTTGTGATGTAGTTATATACAGCGATGGATCAGATTTTATTTTTTTTACGAAGTCAGGGGTAAAAATTGTTTTAACAATGCTTGCTCCGTGCGACCGTTTATCCAGAGTCGTAGCAAAGATTAAATTTCTTCGTTGCTTTAGTATAAAATTCAATTTACGCGGATCGATCCAATGCATGTTGAAAGTATATTCAGGCCTGGGTAGCCCTCTCATTTCTGCATTAAATATTGAGTCCAGTGTGGTGCCAAGTGGTCCTTTCCATTGCAGTGAATCCATTATCAAATACATATCTCCCGATATACCTGCAGCAGGAGGGAGATTTTCACTCTTTTTATCTGAACAGGAGGTTAGCGATGCTAAAATGATGAATATAGAAACTATTTTTTTCATGAAGTTATGGTAGAATATTACAACCTATAATTCAAAACTACTGATAAGGTCACGTTAATAGTTTAACGAATTGCTCTGAAAGAAATATATTCCAAGGAATTAGCCAACGATAAGTTTCTGACCCGGCTGAAGTTTAGTGCTTTTTAAATTATTCAGGCTTTTAATTTTTTCAATCGTTAGGCCTTCAAACTTCTTGGAAATCTCCCACAAGGAATCACCAGGTTGGACGGTGTAAATTTTACCTTGAGCAGAAGTTATGATTTCCGTTTTCGCCTCCTGCCGCTTGGCAGGGGCCATCGTCTTGGAAGTCAAGACCCAAATGTTTAATCGCTGCCCAGATCGGATGAGATTACTGCTGAGATTATTCCAATACCTGATATCTTCTACTCTTACATGATGACGTTCAGCAATTAGTCCGATTACATCACCAGATTTTACAGTGTAGGTGATGGATTCCCGACCGTACGTTCCCCCCAGTGTTTTTTTTGCAATAATTTCCAACTCCGTCCTTCCCACCTTTGAAGCAGAATCAAGAATTGAAAACCTGTTCATCTGCAGGTTTAGCTTTGCATGTAGTGGAATTTTTACAACGTAGGTTTTTCCTGTTTCAGGTATGGCACTTCGTAGTACCGATGGATTTAATTTTTGCAAATCTTCGATACAAGTGCCGGTGAGGTTTGCAAATGTTTGGAAGTGCAGGAATTTGTTTACCCGCAATGTATCATGCGTTAGTAACTCTTCACGTGCCGTTTCGATGATATTATGCTCCTCGGCATAATTCATCGCATAGATGATCGCCACATATTGTGGTACATAAGCCCGTGTTTCACGAGGCAGGTATGGATATACTTCCCAAAATGATTTTTTATAGCCACTTCTTCTAATTGCTTTTCGTACTGTGCCAGGCCCGGAGTTATAAGCGGCCAGCGCCAATTCCCAGTTATGGAACATGGAGTAAAGTTGTGACAAATATTTACACGCTGCTTCAGTGGATTTCTCCGGATCCATCCGATCATCAAGGTACCAGTCATGGTTTAGCTTAAGGTAGCTTCCCGTTCCGGCCATAAATTGCCAGAGTCCAACAGCTCGTGCGCGAGAAACAGCTTTTGGATTTAACCCCGACTCAATAACAGCCAGATATTTCAACTCATCTGGGAGATTATATTTCTCAAAGTATTTTTCAAATAGGGGAAAGAACAAATCCTTTCTGCGCATCACCATTTTAGTGTATTCCCGGTCCTTCACAACAAAGTAGTTGATGAAAGCTTGAGTTTTATCGTTGTACGTTAACGGCACTTTTTTTTGTAGGCAACTAAGGCGGTCTGCAATTAATTCCGTGGTTTCATCAGCGGGAATGTATTCCAGATTCTCATACGAAATTAATGTCGAGGCACGCAATGTATCAAGAGGATTACCTAAATCTAAGTTTACTTCTTGCAGGGCGAGAGAATCAATCTCTAACTCCTGAGAGAAAGCAGAGTGAACACATGCCCATAATACTAAACAAAAAATTATTTTTTTCATATGCTGTCTCCCTATACCGTGATTGGCGCAGGTTTATTCAAGTTTATTAAAAGTTTCGAAAATTGAAGAAGCTTTGATTCTTCAAAATCGTTTGTGATCACCTGTATTCCTATTGGTAATCCATTATCATCGGTTCCGCAAGGAATAGAAATCCCTGGCACACCAGCTACATTAGCTTGAACGGAAAATAGATCAGCCAAGTACATTTCTACGGGGTTATCGGTATGCTCTCCTATCTTAAAGGCGGTAGTAGGTGTGGTGGGCATCAGGATAAAATCATATTTCTCCAAAAGCGCTTTTGTTTTATCCCTTATGATCCTCCTCACTTTTTGAGCTTTGCTATAGTAGGCATCATAATAGTTGGCACTTAAAACGAACGTGCCTAGCAAAATTCTACGCTGCACTTCTTTTCCAAAAGCTTCTGATCTTGTTTTCTTGTAAAGTGATTCAAGGTCATGTGTGCTGGAACTTCGAAAGCCATACCTAACACCGTCATAGCGTGATAAATTCGAACTTGCTTCTGCAGTTGAGAGTACATAATAAGTAGGAAGAATATAGTCCATCAACGGAAATTCAATTGCTTCAACCGTGTGACCCTCCGTTGTCAAGGCATTAATTTTCTTAGTAATGTTTTCCCGGATTTCACGTTGCAATGCTAGTGATTCAATCTCCTTCACATAGGCGACTTTATATTTTTTCTTTTCGGAAGTGATAAGTTCTTGCGAATAGGAAGGAACTGCTTTTTGTGACACGGTGCTGTCATACTCATCGGCACCGGCAATTACCTCCAGCACTAATGCGATATCATCTACATTTTTAGAAAAAATACCAATGCTATCAAACGAGGATCCAAAAGCAATCAATCCATGACGTGAAATGCGTGAGTAAGTAGGCTTCAACCCAACGATTCCGCAAAAAGCTGCGGGTTGCCTGACGGAGCCGCCAGTATCAGATCCCAATGAAACTTGGCACATGTCGGTCATCACAGCAACTGCCGACCCTCCTGAAGAACCACCTGGAACGCGAGTTATATCAACCTCATTTAAAACAGGTCCGAAAGCGGAGTTCTCATTAGATGAGCCCATTGCAAATTCATCGCAGTTTTGCCTTCCTATAATAATAGCATCTTCATTTAGCAAACGCTGAACAGCAGTGCCATTGAATTGAGAAACAAATCCATCTAGAATTTTGCTACTCGCTTGTAGCGGATGATCCTTATAACAAAGAACATCCTTTATGCCTACAACAAGTCCGGCTAGTTTGCCGGCAGTTCCACCTTTGATTTTTTGATCTATTTCTCTGGCTCGGGTAATCGCCTCATTTCCGTAGACACTCAGGAACGCATTGAGATGCTTTTTCTTCTGGATTTGAGAGAGATGAAAATTAACCCTCTCCACGCAGGAAAGGGTTCCATTCTTAAGATCGTGTTGGATTTTATGAAAACTTGAGTACGTCTTCAACGCTTATTTTACGTCATCAATCTTCGGGACTTCCTTTCCAGCATCGTCCACCTCTTTTTTAACATCTTTAACTGCATCCTTAAATTCGCGGATACCTTTCCCAAGGCCTTTTGCAAATTCAGGTATTTTCTTTGCGCCAAAGAAAACTAGAACAAACAGTCCGATGATAACCCACTCGCCCATGCCGGGCATTCCAAACAAAAGTATTGCGTTCATAGCGTTAGAAATTAGAAGGTAAAGATAGGAATTTATCTTAAAAGCAAGAAGAGAATAGTCAACCGTTCACAATCAAAAATGCCACCTGTATGTAATTTTGCCCGTTTGTGGTTAGAAACGCTATTCCTTTAGCCAGGCTTGCGGATCAAGCGCGAGAGTGCTCTTGCGTATTTGAAATCGCAATTCTGAAATACCATCACCGTTAACAGAAATTTTTCCTATTTCCTGATTAGTGCTCACTCTTTGGCCTTGCTTCACGAAGACTTCTTTTAAGCCGGAATAAACTGTAAAGTATTCTCCGTGGCTGATGATCACTGAACTTCCGATTGAAGGAATGAATGCCACTCTTCGCACTTCACCTTGAAAAATGGATTTAACTTTTTCATCTTGCTTGGTTTGAATATTAATTCCGTCATTTTGCAGTTGAATACCCTTTAAAACAGGATGATTTTGTCGTCCAAACCGTTGAGACACAAAACCAGGGGCTGGCCAAAGAAATTTTGCTTTATTTTCTTCGAACGAAGACGATAATGCAACAGCAGCCTCCGTAGCTTTGGATGCATTAGCCGTCTTTTTTTCTTTGGCCTCTCTTGCTTCGCGTGCGGCACGCTCTAATTCTTCTTTGATAATGTCGTTGATTAATTTATCAAGTTGGGCCACCGATTTCTTAGTGACCTCCAAATCTTTCTTCAATCTCTTTTCTTCTTTCACTAATGACTGCAGTACTGCCTTTTGTTTTCCCTTGAGATCACTGAGGTTGTCATTCTCCGTAACCTCGTCCCTCAGTAAAGTATTTTTTTCCGTTTTGATTATTTCTGTTTGGCGTACCTGACTGCTCAAAAGTTTTTGTACGCGGCCAATGACCTCAGCTTGCTCTTGTCTCACAGCTCCGTACTGTTCCATATACTTCAAACGCATCAGCATTTGCTCAAAGGATTCAGCTGAAAAAAGAAAAGTAAGTTTGGTTACTTTTCCGCTTGCTTTTTGAGCCGAGAAGAGCATTGCAGCATACTCTTCTTTTAATTTGGCGAGATCTTGTTCAAGTGCAGAAATAATATCGTTATTTTCATTGATATCTTCTTCCAGCAGGCTGATCTCACTTTTTATGGATGCAATAAGATTCTCTTGATCGCTGATGCGCTGATTAAGGGCGGTTAATTCACCAACTGAATTCTTTTTTTGCTTAGCAGTTTCGGTAAGAATTTTTTCCGTTTGCTTTATCTTCTCAATGTTCTTCTGTTTTTCTTTTTGGAGCTGATTCTTATTTCGTTGGGCAGAACTTCCAAAAGACACTAAAATGAAGAGAAAGATAAATCCAAATAATATGCGCTTATCTGCGTTCATATTTCCGTGGAATATTGAATGGGAACCTTAGTTCACGGTCACCCACTTCAGCTTTGGTATATTCAAAGGTAATGGTGTTACTTAAGATCCCAGCTGCGGTTTTATAAAACAAGTTGATTACCCCATTATACGGAAATATCTTTTGCCCGACTTGTTGAAAATTGCTGTAGTTAAGAGTTAACGAGTTATTCGAGTTTGATTCGGTCATCTCTACTTTTTCAACTTTGGTGCTTGCGGCATTTATATAGCTTTTTATTGATACTGGTCCTCGGGTTTGTTGTAAGATATTGAAACTGGGATCCTCCAAAATAATGTCGCTAGCTTGGCGCGATACAACCGGGTTTCCTAAAAAAGCAGCTTGTATGATATCATAATTGATTGTGAACTTAAAGCGATCGGACAATTCCGTATAAGTGAATACATAAAACTCTTTGTCCACTGTACTTACGATCACAATTGAATCTTTATTTATCAAAACTTTGCCGCCCTGAACGCCCACCACTGAGAAGTTCATCCAGATAATACTGTCTTTGCGAACCCGTATAGTTGATCGTACGTCTCGTTCCTTCTTATTGTCCCTGAAATTAACGCGTGCTTTTCCATGAAAGTATTCAAAATCAATTTCCTCAATATTTACCGTCTTTGGCTCAATGGTTAATAGTGGTACTGCTTTTTTGGTACAGGCTTGCAACACAAGACTTACCAGGATCAAATAAAGTAAAGCCTTCTTCTGCATGTTAATCTGTCTAGGTTTGGAGTCTAGGTTTGTTTTAACGCTTAGGGTTGGCCAAAAATAAGGAATACCATCCGATGCACGAATTAATTGAGGAATAATTGTGATGGGGGGAATCCTTGGTTTTCCTAAGAGTTTGTGGCGTTGGGAGTATGTATTAGCGTTTAGTATAACCTTTTATTGGCAATCTTCTTATCAATCAATTCATTTCCACGATCCATTGATTTCGATTTCTGCCACTGTACAACGGCTTCATCAATGTCTCCCAGCTTAAAAAGAATATCGCCATAGTGCTCGAAATGTGTCGCGCTTACACCTCCAGCTTCAATAGCCCTCTCAATATATTTTCTGGCTTCTTTGTATTTTTCACGCATGAATAATACCCACGCATGGGTATCCAGATAAGCTGAATTTCTTGGGTTATTTTTTACTAATTGCGTAGACATCTTTTCGGCTTTTTCTAAATGGTCTCTGCGTAACGCCAGATAGTAGCTATAGTTGTTCAATACAAAATCATTGTTAGGATTAAATGCCAGGGCTTCATCGTATGCAGCATTCGATTTTGCATATTCTTTTATTCCATTGTAGGCATCTCCCAACAAGCTATTTATTTCACTAACAAGCCCTGGATTACTGGTGGATAGTTTTTTGGCTTGTTCCAAAGAAGTAGTGGCTTCACGATAATTCTTTTTGCGCATATTTCCATATCCATTGAAATAATGCAATAGGGATTGATTGGGAAACAATTCGAGGCCTTGCTCGGAATAGAATATGAGGCTGTCAAATTGATTTAGTTGCGACTCGAGAAAAAGTAAATTCTGCCATGCTTCAAAACTGGTAGAGCCAAGTTGAACGGCTTTCAAATATTCTCTCAAAGCCTCTTGAGTTTTGTCGAGGATTAAATACAGATCACCTCCAATGATGTGTACATTGGGCTCGTCTGGATGAGTCGTATTTAACTTTAAAAAAAGCTCCTGTGCAAATGCTTTCGTGTCGTTGTCCTCAATTTTTTTTTCTTTTTGCTGGTGTAGGGCGGTGGTATAAGTTCCGAGCATTAATATTTTACTGCTAACATCAACCGATGGATCTTCGAATACAGTGTTTATAAATTCACGCGCCTTTTGTTCCTGCCCATTGGCACGATAAAGACCTGCCAGCAACATCTTAGCACTTCCAGCATCTGGATGACCTTCTATAAATTTTTCGAGATACGTGATACTACGAGCACCTTGGTTATTTTGTGAAAGGGTTTCCACAAATCCAAGGACATAATTTTCTTCGTCAGGGTATGTGTTCAACAGTTTTTCTCCTTCAGCGATGGCCTCTTCAATTTTGCCTTGTTGAAGAAAAATTTTTTGCTTCTGCAGAGAAGAGATCTCATTAATACCCAAAATACTCTCCGCGCTATTGTAGACCTTAACAGCTTCATTCGGTTTTTTATCGTATTGATAAAGTGCTGCTAGTTCATAGAGGTATTCTTCAGTGCCGTCTACCTCTTCCATCATGGATTCAAGTGCTTTCTCTGCTTTCTCAAAATTGTTAAGGTTCGAATAAATATTGGAAGCGAGTATATAAAAGTATTTATTCTTCTTATCAAACTTTATGGCGCTTTCTATGCTTATCGATGCTTTTAAAAGGTCTTCTTGTTTATTACTCTTTATGAGAACCTCCGCGATTTTATAATGAACAGTTCCATTTTCCGGATTTAATTCTACCACCCTTTGAAAATACAATAGGGCTTTCGTGTAATCCTCCAGGATAAAATATTTCTGACCCTCGGTAAAGAAGAATTCAGCTTCGCGTAGGCGTGCGTCAGAAAGCTTAATATCACTCTGTTTCTTATTTTTTTTATCACGCTGGGCAAGCGAAGGTGGCACAATCACCAACGAGGCAAATAGGATTGAATAAAAAAATATACTTTTTCTGATAATCAACTTGATGTGCTATAATCTCCGAGGCTTAGATCTTCGGATTTGCCTTTAAAATTAACGAAATTTCCTAACAAGCTGTTGTGTAAAATAGCGTTGCTTATTGAACAATTTCTCTGAATTATTGAATTTGATACGCGGGAGTCACGTATGTTGGTATATCCGCCAATGGATGCGTGTGGCCCGATGATGGAGTTCTCAATAACAGCTTCCTCTCCAATAAACACAGGAGGAATAATAACAGAATTGATTAATTTGGCCTTTGAAGAGATTAGTGGTTGATCTTTAATGAATTCCAAATACCTTTGGTTGGTTTGAATAACAGCCTCTTTGTTGCCACAATCCAGCCACTCCTTTACCTGCCCCGGAATAAAGACCGCACCATTCTTTTTCATGTTCTCCAAAGCTGAAGTCAATTGAAATTCACCTTTTTCTTTGATGTTGTTGTCAATCAGATATTGCATTTCATCGCGAAGTGCTTCTCCTTTCTTGAAAAAGTAGATACCAATTATGGCCAGGTCTGAAACAAATGTGGAAGGCTTCTCAATTAACTCAACGATCTCTCCTCGCTCGTTCAATTTTACTACACCAAACTGAGACGGGTTATCCACCTTTTGCACCCAAATAGTTCCATCCCTTGACGTGTCCAATTTAAAATCAGCTTTGAAAAGGGTGTCAGCGAAAGCAACAATTACTTTCCCATTAAATAGTTCTTTTGCAAAAAGCAAAGCATGAGAAATACCGAGGGCTTGTTCCTGATAATAAATTTTTCCTTCAGCGCCCACCGCTTTTGCCACGGCCTTCAAATCATCTTCTACTTGTTTGCCAAAATTGGGGTGGACGATAAAGCCAATGCGCTTGATTTTTTCAGGACTGACTTTGGCAATATCTTCTACCAGGCGATGTACCATGGGCTTGCCTGCAATTGGAATCAAAGGTTTTGCTGTGGTGAGTGTATGTGGCCGAAGGCGCTTGCCCAAGCCAGCCATGGGTATAATGATATTCATTTCAAAAAGTGGTTAATTTAAAATTCTATTACTAAGTCTTTGGGTAACACCAATCATTTTTCTTGACTTAAATTTTTTCTTTCAACTAAATAGGCTACACCTATAAATACCGCAATGAAAAGTATATGAAGTGCAGTTGCCAATATTTGATCGGTAAACTCTATTCTGTTGATTGAATAGATTAATGCTATTGCACTGAAAAGATATACCAGGCTCGGAATGAATTTGTAAGGAACGGGATAGAATTTTTGGCCAATGGCATAGCAGGCTACAGTCATACTGAGGTAACACGCGAGTGCTGCCCATGCACTACCCATGTAGCCGAATATTGGGATGAGTAAAAAATTTGCAACAACTGTGATGATAGCCCCCCCTACGGTGATCCAGGTTCCAAAATAAGTTTTGTCCGTGAGCTTGAACCAAACACTAAAATTATAATATACACCTAGGAATAAATAGGCAACTAATAGAATAGGTACGATTGACAGACCAACCCAAAAATCTTCTCCGATAAGATGTTTTAGAATATCAAGGTTAATGCTGATACCTAATAAAACAATACAGCAAGTAATGATGAAGTAGTGATTTATTTTTGCGAAGAGCAATGGAGAATTTTTGCCTATGGCATTTGAGAAAAAGAATGGCTCGGCTGCATAGCGAAATGCCTGTATGCCCAGATTCATGAGTACTGCGAATTTGTAACAAGCGCCAAAAACACCGAGCGCATCTTTCTTAGAAAGACCTGTGTAAAAATTATCCGGTAACCACCACTCTAAAGTAAGTCGTGAGAACATTTCATTGGTCATGCCTGCTACGCCAGTGAGCATAACGGGATAAGCATAGCGTAGCATTACAGGTGTAATCTCTTTGTCGTAAGAGGGCCTCCAACTCAACAAGGTTCTCAAAAAGAATAGAATGAAAAATGAATTGGCAATCAGGTTGGCAAGAAATACATAACCAACGTTGATTGTGGGATCATACTTAATTTTCAAAAAATAGTAATTGAGAATCAGCAGGATAAGAACACTTATAATCTTTGCCGATGCAAACTGTAAGGCTTTCTTTTCTAATCGGAGTTTAGCAAATGGAATGGCAACAGCAGCATCCGTCAGCATGACCAACGTAAGCCATGTAATAAACTCAGGGTGCTGTGCCACTCCCAATGAGGAAGCAATTGGCGAAGAAAATAGAATGAACAAAACAGAAAGGGGTACGCTGATCAGAAGCACGCTTGTATGTGCGAGATTAAAAATTCTCTTTGTATTGGAACTGGGATTGGAGGCAAAACGAAAAAAGGCAGTCTCCATGCCAAACATAAAAACAATATTTACAAAGGCAACATACGCGTAAAGTTCTGTTACTGTTCCGTATTCTGCTCGAGTGAAGACATCAATAGTGTGAAGGGGGACGAGTAAGAAGTTCAACATCCTAGGGAGAATGCTACCTATACCGTAAAGAACCGTTTCGCCTGCTAGTTGTTTGAGTTTAGACATTCACGACAATGGAGATATTTCAATATGGAGTAATGCAATCAAAGTTGGTATTTTCAAGGATGAGGAGCAAATTAGATCACTGTCAGTCTAAATTCCAATCTTAGAGGATGCAACAACTAGTAAAAGCATATTTTATTAATTACTAAGATACTTCGGGTTCAACTCCAAATTCTTTATAACATCCTCCGTCATCTCCTCCAATCCAAACTTGTGTTTCCAACCCCAGTCTGCGCGGGCAGCCGAATCATCAATTGACTTTGGCCACGAGTCTGCAATTGCCTGGCGGGAATCTGGTTTATAGGTGATGCTAAAATCGTGAATATGTTTTTTAATGGTAGAAGCAATTTGAGCTGGACAAAAGCTCATCGCGCCTATATTGTAGCTTGTTCTTACTTTTACATGCTCAGCCGGAGCCTCCATTAAATCCAGCGTTGCCTTCACAGCATCATCCATGTACATCATCGGTAGATAGGTATCAGCCGCTAAAAAACATTCATACTTTTTCTCCTTAATAGCCTTGAAGTAGATATCAACAGCATAGTCTGTGGTGCCACCACCCGGAGGTGTTTTATATCCTATCAACCCAGGGTAGCGTAGACTTCGAACATCAACTCCATATCTTCTAAAATAGTATTCACACCAAAGTTCACCGGCAAGTTTAGTAATGCCGTAAACAGTGGAGGGGTCCATGATGGTATCTTGTGGCGTATTTTGTTTTGGCGTTGTTGGCCCAAATGCTGCGATGGAGCTTGGCCAATAAACTTTATCCAACTTTAATTCATGGGAGGCCTCCAACACAGAGAGAAGGCTTTCCATATTCAGCTTCCATGCCCATCGCGGATCTTTTTCGCCAGTTGCAGATAGCAATGCAGCCAGATGATAGATCTGTGTAATTTCATTTTTCTTGAGCAGCTCGAAAAGTTTGTCGCGCTGCATGACGTCAAATTTCTCGTAGCGACCTTCCTTCAAAATTCCTTGCGCCTCTTTTACGTCTGAAGCAATCACATTGTCCTTCCCATAAATATTCCAAAGTCCCTGGGTAAGCTCAGACCCCAACTGCCCGCCTGCACCAATGAGCAAAATCTTAGTTTTCTTCATTTAAAATCGATTGCGGGGCGAAGGTATGGAAAATTATGATGTACGATTTACGAGGTACGATTTGTAGCTTTGATTTTTCATATTCGAAATTGGATTAAAATAAAGTAACCGATGTATTCCAAACTCCAACCATTTTTAAAGAAGGAACTTAGTTCAATACAAGATGCCGGACTTTATAAAAGAGAAAGAATAATTACTACTCCACAGGGGCCAGAAATAAAAACGGAGGAAGGAAAAGAAGTTATAAATTTTTGTGCAAATAATTATTTGGGACTTTCCTCTCACCCTCGTGTGATTGCTGCAGCCAAGAGAGCTATTGAAACGCATGGCTTCGGTATGTCATCGGTGCGATTTATTTGTGGCACTCAGGATATTCATAAAGAATTGGAAAGGAAAATTTCTGATTTTCTAGGCACAGAGGATACTATTCTATATGCGGCAGCATTTGATGCCAACGGTGGTGTGTTCGAACCGCTTTTTGGTGCAGAGGATGCCATTATTTCAGATGAGCTGAATCATGCTTCAATAATTGATGGTGTCCGTTTGTGCAAGGCGATGCGCTATCGCTACAAGCACAACGACATGAATGATTTGAAAGTGCAACTGGATGATGCGAAGAAGGCTGGGGCAATGCAAATTATCATCGTGACGGATGGAGCTTTTTCAATGGACGGTACCATTGCCAGCCTTGATAAGATTTGCGATCTGGCGGACCGATACGAAGCGTTAGTGATGACGGATGAATGTCATTCATCAGGGTTCATTGGAAAGACGGGTAGGGGTGTTCACGAATATCGGGGGGTCATGGGCCGAATAGATATTATTACCGGCACGTTGGGAAAGGCGTTGGGCGGAGCTTCAGGTGGTTTTACATCAGGCCGAAAAGAAATAATTGAATTGTTGCGCCAACGGTCACGTCCATATCTATTCTCGAATACGCTTGCACCTTCCATCACGGGCGCCTCTATTGAGGTCTTCAATATGCTTTCGGAGACAACTGAACTTCGCGACAAGTTGGAGGTCAACACGAAATATTTCAGGGAGGAAATGACCAAAGCAGGCTTTGCGATTAAGGCTGGTGAACACCCTATCATTCCCATCATGTTATACGAAGCTCCGTTGGCTCAACAGTTTGCGGAGAAACTTTTGCAAAAAGGAATTTATGTTATCGGATTTTTTTTCCCAGTAGTGGCAAAAGGACAGGCCAGAATTCGAGTACAAATTTCTGCTGCACACGAACGCCATCACCTGGATAAAGCAATTAAGGCGTTTACCGAAGTAGGAATTGAGCTCGGAGTATTGAAATAGATTAATTCAGGGAAGCATATTTACGAACCTTTCAGCCTCATTGTCTACCGGTCAACCGAATTGTCTTACGGATCGTACTTATAGTAATTCGGCACAATAAATATTTTTTTATATTTCAAAAAGTTAATGCCAAAACAATGATAAAAATAATTTCACTATTTGCGTTTGTACTAGTGCTTTGTTTCACGACTGAAGCGCAGCGTAAGAAAGAACAGTCAACAACAATCTCAACGGTTTCGACTCCTACCGATCTCAATGAGTTTTATAAACCAGTAAAGTGGCGCAGCATTGGTCCCTTTAGAGGTGGGAGATCAAATACAGCTAGTGGCGTTGTGGGGGACATATCTACCTATTACATGGGTACGACAGGTGGTGGTGTTTGGAAAACTGAAGATATGGGGGTTACCTGGTCAAATATTTCTGATGGCGCTTTCAAAACAGGTTCGGTAGGGGCAGTGTCCGTTTCAGAAAGTGACCCTAACGTAGTTTATGTTGGTATGGGTGAGCATGCTGTTAGAGGCGTAATGACACATCACGGAGATGGTGTATATAAATCAACCGATGCTGGAAAAACCTGGAAGAAAATAGGCCTCGATTTAACGCAACATATTTCTCGTATCGCCATACACCCTAAAGATCCAAACATAGTATATATCGCAGCACAGGGTGCATTGTATGGTAAATCACAAGAGCGCGGTGTGTTCAAGTCAGTGGATGGCGGCACTACCTGGAAGAAGGTATTATATGTTGACGATAAAACAGGATGCGTTGAATTGTCTATGGATATGAACAACCCTCGCGTGCTCTATGCTGCTATGAATGAATATGGCCGGTTGCCATGGAAAGTGATTAGCGGAGGAGTTGGCAGTGGGCTTTACAAGTCTAGCGATGCAGGAGAGAGTTGGGAAAAAATTCATAACGGTTTACCAAAGGAGCTGGGCAAAATGGCAATTGCTGTGTGTAGATCTAATTCTGATCGTGTTTATCTTTTATTAGAAAGTGACTCTGACAAAGAATTAGGAGGATTGTTTGTTTCAACTGATGCTGGAAAAAAATGGTCACGCGTTACGAATGATCACCGCTTGATTCAACGAGCATGGTATTATATCGAGCTATTCACAGATCCTCAAGATGAAAATACGATTTATGTGTTGAGTGCTCCGGCATTGCGCTCCACAGATGGTGGAAAAACCTGGGAGAATATTAATAGTAGACATGGTGATCATCATGATTTGTGGATTAATCCATATAACTCCAAGAATATGATTATTGCTGACGATGGAGGCGCTTCCATCAGCTTAAATTTTGGCAAAACTTGGTCTGTACAAAGTAATATGCCTACAGCACAATTCTATCGCATCAATGTAGACAATCAATTTCCTTACCGAATTTACGCAGGGCAACAAGACAATTCAACCGTTGTTATTACAAATCGCGAATTAAGTAGCGGTGGAATTACTACATCAAGTTGGACCTCTTCAGCGGGTGGAGAGAGTGCTTTCCTCGCATTCAATCCAGATGATCCGCGTTTTGTTTTGGGTGGTAGTTATCAGGGTACTATTGAAGTCTTGGACACAAAGGCACTAGCTGGAACAAATATTATGGCAGCACCCATACAATATCTTGGTAGAGATGCCAAGGATATTAAATATAGATTCAATTGGAATGCCCCTATCATTTGGTCCAAGCACGAGCCTAATACATATTACCATGGTGCACAATATTTGTTACGCACAACAGATATGGGTGTTAGCTGGACAGAAGCCTCACCAGATCTTACCCGAAACGAAAAGGATAAGCAAGGCAAGGGTGGAGGACCCTATACCAACGAAGCAGTAGGTGCTGAAAATTATGGAACGCTAAGTTATGTGATCGAGTCTCCCCATGAGAAGGGAGTGATATGGACGGGCAGTGATGATGGCTTTGTGCACATTACGAGAGACAATGGCACAACTTGGCAAAACGTAACTCCGGTTGGTTTGCAGGAATGCTTGATTAATGCCATCGAAGTTTCTCCTCACGATCCTGCAACGGCTTACATTGCAACCACCCGGTATAAGTTTAACGACCACACACCGGGGTTGTATAAAACAACTGACTATGGAAAGACCTGGAGTAAAATTACGAATGGAATTTCTAATAATGCATTTACACGTGTAGTCAGGGAAGATGACAAACGTAAGGACTTACTTTTCGCGGGAACAGAGTTGGGATTATTTGTTTCCTGGAATGGGGGTAAGTTATGGACACCATTTCAACTTAATTTGCCTATCACTCCTATAACTGATCTCAGAGTGCATCAAGGAGATCTTATTGCCGCCACCTCCGGCAGGTCGTTTTGGATTTTGGATGATCTTGGATTGATGCGGCAGTACAAAAATGAAGTTAAGGGTTTTACACTCTTTCAACCCGAAGATGCAATATTAGTGAATGGTTATAGTGAGCTTGATAGATCTTCAGATGAATTTGATGGTACGCACTCAGAGCGCGGGGTAAATCCTTCAACGGGAGTTGTAATATATTACCAACTACCTGATTTGAAAACTTCGGATAATATCAGGATGGAAATCAAAGATGACAAAGGAAATTTGGTTCATTCATTTACATCCATTAAAGACTCAACATTTCAAAAGTATGATGGTGCCCCACCTGCAGATCCTACTTTAACAAAATCAAAGGGGCTTAATCGCTTTGTGTGGAACATGCGATATCCAACGATGGTTGCTGTGCCTAATGTATATATAGAAAGTAGTTATAGAGGTCACAAAGCTTCACCTGGCAAGTATTCAATAACGCTGATGGCAGGGGATCAAAAGTCCATATCGAATTTTGAGATTTTGGCTAACCCGCTCTACCCAACTGATGCTAAGACGTATCAAGAATATCATTCGCTTATGAATACGATGGAAGCAGATCTTAATAAAATGCATCAAATGGTCAATTCGCTTTATGGAAAACGCGAGCAGCTTGAACTTATATTGGCATCACTACCATCGGATGAAAAATTTAACTCGCTTAAAAAGCAGGGTCAAACGTTGAGCCAACGGATGAAACAATGGGATGAAGATATGATTCAGCGAAAGTCAAAAGCCTATGACGATGTTGAGAATTTTCCCAACCAGTTCACGGCTAATTATCTTTTCCTGATCAATCACACGGAAAGTGATCTCCCTAGAATTAATAAGTCAACCATAGATCGACTCAAAGAGTTAAATGGTGAATGGTCATCACTTCAACCTGTAGGCAGTGAGTTGCTTGACAAAGAAATCCCAGCCTTCAACAAGCAATTGTGGGATGCCGGTATCGGTGCAGTCTGGAAGAAATAGAAATAGTGGAGGGACACAAAATTGCGTCCCTCCCATTAATTCTTCGTTAGTTGTCCAGAAGAAAAAATACCATAGATAACTTCGGATTCTTGTGTTGGCAGAAAGTAAATTTTTCCTTTCCTGCCCCGGATTTTCATTCGGTACATGTTAAAGAAGGGCAGAAAACTAATCGATTTGATTTCAGGCCATTCATACTCCTGAGTTTTGTGACTGTTAATCACAGCTACTTTCTTCTTGCTAACCGCCACCCTCTTAATTTTAGAGGCGATTATTAAAAACAAAGAGACAAACACCAAGCCCAAGGTAAAAAAAATCAGTACTGCAAATTGGCTTTTGGGCAAATGCCCGCTGCGCATGAAGATGATGCTTCCGATGAACCACTGCAGTAAACCTAAGGCCAGAAAAAAATACTTGGCGAAGTAATACTTCACCCGACTGGCTTCTTTCATTTTACATAATTAATTTGGTTTAACGTATGCTAAGTTACAGGTTTATTTTAAAAAAGTTGCATAGGTAACCATTTGTAGGTTCCAAGAATTGCATGAAGAAGTAAATCATCCTAGGAAATCAGTTGGAATTTTAACTTCGGGCAAATCCATTTTGGATTTGAGTAGTTGCTTTTGGAACAGCCAAATCTTGAATAAGGAGAATTATTTTTGAGATAAAAATGAAACTACACTTTTACCTCTTGCCCTTCGGGCTCAGCCTCTGCTGTTGCGTCATCCCAATCTTTGGGCTCTTCGTTATGGAGATACTCCAGGATTTTTTGCTCGACCTGTTTGATCTTCAAAGTTTTTAAAAATTTCCCATTACGAGCCAAAATAAGCCTCCCAGTTTCTTCAGAGATAACGATCACTAGCGTATCGGTTGTTTCAGACATGCCTATCGCAGACTTATGACGTAAGCCGAAATGTGGAGGGAGGTGATCATTTTCACTTACGGGAAGTACACAGGCCGCAGCTTTAATTCGCCCCTTGTAGATAATCACAGCCCCATCATGGAGAGGACTATTTTTATTAAAGATGGAGACCAGCAGACGTTTGGTGACTTCAGCATCTAAGCGGTCTCCGGTTTGAATATAAAACTTCAACTCAATGTCGCGTGATAAAACAATAAGTGCGCCTGTTCTAGTAGCCTTCAGCATTTTGATTGCATCAATTACTTCCAGAATGTCGAAGTCATCGTGGTATTCGTGACGCCAGCTTGTCAGCGACTTTAAAAAACTATCGCGGTTAAATTCTGTGCTACGGCCAATTACTAATAAAAACTTTCTAATCTCCGGCTGAAATAATATAATCATTGCCAACACACCTACGCCCATGAACTGCCCCAAGATTGTGGCGAGCAATTCCATTTGCACTGCACGAACGATTAAGTAAACAAGGTAGAGTGCAAGTATTCCTAAAAAGATATTAACAGCAATGCTTCCGCGGACTAGTTTATAAACCTGGTATAACAAAACTGCCACCAGTGTGATGTCTATAAGATCAACCCAACTGATATCCAAAAATCCCACTTTGAATACGAAAATCATTACTACAAATTTATGAAGACAAAGGCCTAATGCCTAATTAGTTTAATGCTTTTACAAGTTTCACTACCTCCATTGCTTCTTTGACATCGTGTACGCGTAGAATACTAGCTCCTTTTAATAATGCTACCGTGTTTAATGAAGTTGTTCCATTCAATGCTTCTTCTGGTGTTATGGCCAATGTTTTCCAGATCGTGGATTTCCGGGAGAGGCCAACGAGAATGGGTTTCTCTAAAATTTTTAGATAGTCTAATTTCCTAAGAAGTTCAAAATTTTGAACTATGGTTTTAGAAAAACCAAATCCTGGATCGACAATGATATCCCTTATGCCCAATGCATGAAGTGATTCAATCTTCTGATGAAAATAATCAACCATTTCCTTCAAGAGATTTTCATAGGATATCATCGTGGTCATTGTCTGAGGTGTGCCCTGCATGTGCATTAATATATACGGCACATTTAACGAGGCAACTACCTCTGGCATTTTTTTATCCAATGAGCCACCTGAAATGTCATTGATCATTCCTGCCCCGGCCTCCACAGCAAGTTTGGCGATTGCACTTCTGAAGGTATCGATAGAGATAATACAATCGGAAAATCTTTTAATTGCAGCCTCTATCGCTGGAAGTACTCTGCCTTTTTCTTCTTCCTCACTGATATCTTTTGCACCTGGTCGTGAAGAATAACCCCCGATGTCGATAAAGGTGGCGCCTTCTGACAGCATTTTTTCAATTTGCTTCAGCACCTGACTTTCAACAACAAATTTTCCACCGTCAAAAAAACTATCCGGGGTGATGTTTAAAATCCCCATAACCTTCGGCTCCGACAGACTAATGAGTTGACCTTTTACCAGCAGGGTTTTATTGATTTGAAACGTACTACTCGTATTCATTTTATTGTTCTTAATACACTTAGTCTTTTAGTAGTAATGCTGTTGCGGTTCCTGTATGCAATACTTTTGCTACGAGATAATGTTAATTATTACGTAATTTTTTTTGTTTACCCTATAAATCCAAAAAATCCTGATCTATTTTGCATTCGAATTATGAATGAACAAACCGCCATCGAATATAAGGAGGTAATTGCCGCCTGCAAAGCCCTGTTTGAGAAGAAAACAAAGGACTATGGCACGGCTTGGCGCATCCTGCGGATATCCTCCATCACCGATCAGATTTATATTAAAGCTCAGCGTATTAGGAGTATCCAGGAGAAAGGCGTGCAAAAAGTAGGGGATTCAATCAAAGATGAGTTTACGGGCATCATCAATTATTGTGTTATCGCCTTAATTCAAATGAAGCTGAAGGATTCAGACAAAATGGAAATGAATTTTGAAGAACTTGAACAACTCTATGATGAGGCGACTATGGGTACATTTGATCTGCTACAGAATAAGAACCATGACTATGGAGAAGCCTGGCGCGAAATGCGCGTTGGTTCTATGACAGATATTATATTAATGAAACTCCTGCGTGTGAAGCAGATAGAAGATAACCAAGGCATCACATTGGTCAGTGAAGGAGTAATGGCAAACTATCAGGACATGATTAATTATGCGGTATTTTGTTTGATCAAACTATCTGCTGGCAACTGATCACAATTGTGTCATTTAAATTTGAAAAATTAGAGTTATGAGAAAATTCATCGATCAGTTCTCACGGTTTTTTGTTGGAGGACTATTTATTTTTTCGGGTCTGATAAAATTAAATGACCCCATCGGTACTCAAATAAAACTCGAAGAGTACTTCGAAGTCTTTGCATTAGACTTTGGATCGTTCTTTCATTATTTCATTCCATGGGCATTGGAGATTGGTATGATCATGATTGTGTTGGAACTAGCCTTGGGTGTGGCAATTTTAATTTTCTATAAGATGAGCCAAACTACCTGGACGCTGTTGGGATTGATGGTATTCTTTACTTTTTTGACTTTCTACTCTGCCTACTTTAATAAGGTAACAGACTGCGGCTGCTTTGGTGATGCAATCAAGTTAACTCCATGGGAATCTTTTTACAAGGACATTGTGCTCATGGTGTTTGTACTTCATCTGTTTTGGTATAGAAAAGGCTTTATGCCAACATTACCTTCACGGGTTGGTCATTTTTTTGTAGGTGGAACGGTGATCGTTAGTTTATTCTTAGGGGTTTACGCAATCCTGCATTTGCCTTTTATTGATTTCAGAGCGTACAGAATCGGCAACAGTATTCCGCAACAGATGATTCCATCAGAGTCCCCCATAATCGAGTACACTTTTGAAAAGGGAACTGAAAAGATTACATCAACAAAGTTTCTAACAGAAGAGGGATTAAAATATGTTTCTTCGAAAGTGTTGAATGAGGAAAATGCAAAACCCAAAATTACGGATTACCTGGTAACTAGCCCAGAGGGAGAAGATATGACACCCTATACGTTCACCGGCTCTAAACTATTAATCACCATGTATGATGTCACTAAGTCATCATCAGAAAACATTGAGGACATCAAGGGTTTGACGAAAGCATTGGATGGAAAAGTGGAAGCCTTTGTACTGACTTCTTCATTGGCAGAACAAATGGAAGCATTCCGACACGAGCACCAGTTAGCCATACCCTATTATTATGCTGACGCAACTGTTTTAAAAACAATCATTCGCTCCAACCCAGGTATTTCGCTTTGGAAAGACGGCACAGTGTTAGGTAATTGGCATCATAATGATACACCAGGTGCAGATACAATCCTTGAACTGTTGAAATGAAAATATTTCTTATAGGCCTTCCAGGCTCTGGCAAATCGACTATTGGTAAATCATTAGCATTGGAGTTGTCACTACCTTTTGTTGATCTCGATCAGGAAGTTGAGAAGCAAGAAGGACGAACAATAAAGAATATTTTTAAGGAGATGAAGGAAGGCTATTTTCGGCAACGAGAATCACAAGTGCTGAAAAATTGGTGCCTGTCGTCCTACTCATTTGTAATGGCAACAGGTGGAGGGGCTCCATGTTTCTTTGACAATATGGAACAGATTAATCATGCAGGCAAAAGCATTTTTCTGGATGTGCTGGCAAGTGAGATAGCAAGACGAATTATGAATTCACATATTTCAGAACGGCCGCTCTTTGCTACGGATAATGCAGAAAGTCTAAAGGATCGGATTGAATTTATGCGGTCGCAGCGGATCCATTTTTATAAACAGGCAAGTATAACAGTCTCAGGTGAACGAACGGACATAAAAGTGTTAGTGGAAAAACTAAACTTGACCGATCAATCCTAGTGCTCAAAAAGGAAATCCTACTGTTAATAAAATATTGGAATTACGTTGTGAGTAATTTACCAATGGGCTGGTTGACGTGTTCACGCGATATGGACGGTACGAATTATTTCCCCAACTGTATATCGTGGCCAGGTCAACATAGAATTTTTGTGTCCGATAACCAATACCAGCAGACGTACTTTGTATAACCCTTGACACATCGTTTTGTTCTGTTTTGAATGGCTCTGGCATTAAGCTGTATCCGCCTCTGAATCGAAACTGATTGTAACGGAACTCTCCCCCAAAGCGAAGATTGACCACAGATTGGTATAGTGATTTAATTTTATCATTATCGCTAGTGTATGAT
>JAENVX010000214.1 GCA_016650355.1 Bacteroidia bacterium
CTTGCAAGAGAGCATTCAAAAATTCCAGCAAGACGCGCAAACATCATTGCAGACAAAGCAAACTTCCTTAATGGAACCCGTTTTTGCAAAAGTGGGTAAGGCCATTGAAGAAGTTGCGAAGGAAAATGATTACTCATTTATCATCAATCCGCAACTTATTGGAGGTGGAGATATTCTTCTCTACAACGATGAAAAGTATAATATATCAACATTAGTTTTAAAGAAGCTCGGGATTACGGCAACAGCTGCTCCTGTAACAAAGACTAACTAAAGTCAGTAGATTCGTCTGACAGGTAATGGTCAGACAACAAGTTTTTAATATTAGAAGAGCCCTGTTCGAAGCAGGGCTTTTTTATTAGCTTCAACTATGGACTTAATGTATCTATCAAAAGGTGACCTTATCGGAATCACGGCACCTGCCGGAAAAATAAAGGAGGAGAGCCTTTCACTTGCGGTATCAGTTTTAGAGTCTTGGGGATTGGTGGTAAACTCAGCAAAAAACATTTTCAGTGACACACATGGCTACTTTGCAGGAACCGATGAAGAAAGAAGACAAGACTTTCAGGAAATGTTGGATGATCCTAATTTAAAAGCAATCATTTGCGCACGCGGAGGTTATGGAACTACCCGGTTTATCGACCAGTTAGACTTTACCGGGTATTTGAAATTTCCGAAATGGATTGTTGGATTCAGTGACGTTACTGCGCTACACTTAAAACTTCATCAATTGGGTTTTGAAAGTATTCACAGCGTAATGCCTATTCAGTTTACAAAACCAGATCATAAAGAATCTATTGAAAGCCTTCGAAGGATGCTGTTTGGTGAAAGAACTCAGCTGAAAGCTAAGGGATCCTCTTTTAATAGAATAGGATCTACAACAGCACAAGTAGTTGGAGGTAATTTGACCTTGTTGGTTGATTCATTGGGAACTTCTACGGAGGTGCAAACTCATGGAAAGATTTTAGTGATTGAAGAAGTAGACGAGTATAGATATAAAATTGATAGGATGCTTAACCAATTAAAACGCGCTAATAAATTGCACCAATTGGCAGGTCTGATTGTAGGACATATGACCGATATTCATGATACCGAGAATAGTTTCGGGCAGACAGTTGAAGAGCTGACTCTAGAAAAAGCAGCAGACTTCGCGTATCCCGTTGGTTTTAATTTTCCCATAGGGCACGAAGCGCCTAACTACGCCTGGAGACACGGGGCTATAGCATCTTTCACAGTTGGTAAAGATAAGTCTAGTTTAGTTTTCGAATGAGGGACTCACTTTGAACTCGCTGAAGGGAGAATTGTTGCACGGTGACCGCCAAGGTCGCAAACTACTTTAAGTATATAAATCAATCCCCAGCCAAAGCCGGTGCGCTTTTCTCTTGGGCAACTTCAATCTCCTCACCATCACGATTAAGGAATTTAAATTCTGTTATCGCCAACGAAGTGTCTTTTACCATCGTGACCCAACGTTTATATTTAAAATACCAGCGCAAGCGATGAGAAATAAACCCTGTAGTAAAATAAGCGTGCAGAAACGGATGAATAGCCAGGACTAAATCTTTTTCGTTTTGCTTTATAAGTAAATGATCAATATGTTTTTCAACCTGGTCAGATACAAGAATAGAAGCTGTGATTTTTCCAGTACCATTGCACGTAGGACAAACTTCTTTGGTAGAAATGTTCATCTGCGGTCGCACACGCTCGCGGGTGATTTGCATCAATCCAAATTTGGAGAGTGGCAACACAGTATGCCTGGCGCGGTCATTTGCATCCATCTCATCTTTGATGGTTTTGAAAATGACCTTTTTGTTTTCGGCACTACGCATATCAATGAAATCCACCACGATGATGCCGCCCATATCGCGCAAGCGAAGTTGACGAGCTACTTCTTTGGCCGCTTCAATGTTGACAGACATAGCGGTTGTCTCCTGATTTTCCTCGCGATTGGATTTATTACCACTGTTCACGTCAACTACGTGAAGCGCTTCGGTATGTTCAATGATCAGGTAGCCGCCACCTTTTAAACTAACCGTTTGACCAAATACAGATTTTATCTGTTTTTCAATACCGTAGTGTTCAAAGATTTTTGCTTTGCCAGTGTATAGCTTTACTATTTTTTCTTTCTCAGGCGCGATATTTTGAATGTAATTCCGCACTTCATCGAAGATTTTTTTATCATCGACATGAATATTGTCGTATGACTCATTGAGTACATCGCGGAGAATAGATGAAGTTTTATTTAGTTCGCCAATCACCTTTTCTCGTGGGTTGGCGTTCACAAGGCGAGTCATGCCTTCCTCCCAGGTCTTCACAAGGTTGCGCAAATCTTTGTCCAGGTCTGCAACTTCCTTTCCTTCTGCTACAGTGCGAATTATTACTCCAAAGTTTTCAGGTTTGATAGACTGAATGAGGCGCAACAAGCGTTTGCGTTCATCGCTGCTTGTAATCTTTTTGGATACATTAACGGACGTAGCAAACGGAACCAAAACCAGGTAGCGGCCTGGGATGGAGAGATCGCAAGAAAGTCGTGGCCCTTTTGTTGAGATCGGTTCTTTTACAACCTGAACTGGAAGCAAATAACCTCGTGTAAGCTGTTGGCCAATTTTGCCGTGCTTATCGATGTCTTTTTCAAGCTGGAACCTATCCAACTTTCCTCCGGTGATCTTTTTCGCTCGGACGAGTTTGGTGAACTTTTGCAATGAGCTGAATTGCGGGCCGAGATCCAGGTAATGGAGGAACGCGTCCTTTTCATACCCGATGTCTATAAATGCTGCGTTCAGCCCCTGGACTACTTTTTTAACAGTGCCCAGGTAAATGTCACCAACTACGAACTTGCTTCCTTCCGCCTCCTGGTGAAATTCTACAAGTGCTTTGTCCTTGAGAAGAGCTATCCGACTTCCTTCCTCTGTTACACTAATTATGAGTTCGTTACTCAAAGGAATTAAGGGATAAATGTTTTATGATGTGGGGACACATTATTTTTGTGGCCTTATCATTGACGACACACATGTGTCCTATTTCTTCTTATGTCTGTTTTTTCTCAAACGCTTTTTGCGTTTGTGAGTAGCCATTTTGTGCTTCTTTCTTTTTTTACCGCTTGGCATATTTTTTTGGTTTGCCCCTTTTTTTTTCTCCCCTGCCAAGAGAAGATGTCCACATGGACAGAGGGTTGGTTTAACAATTATTTATTTTAAATCTTTCAGATAAGAATCTGCCGCTGCTTGTACGGAAGGATCGTTATCCAATTTTTTTACTTTTTCAAACTGAGCTTTCGCCTTTTCTTTTGCTCCAGTATTCATGAACGCAACTCCCAAAAGCAATTGGCCCTGCACATGGTTAGGGTTTACCTCCGCTAACTCGGTCAACCTTTCAATGGCCCTCTCGAATTGTCCTGATTGTATGGACAGCATACCCATGTTGAACAAAGCCATCTCATTTTTCGGGTCTTCAGCTAGTATCTCGCGAAGCATCAAAATGCCCTGCATGGGTGAAGATGAACTCAAGTAAGTCATCGCCACTTTTGCCTTTACTTCATGATTTTTCGGGTCTCGATCCAAAACCTTTCCAAAAAAATCCCTGGTCTTTTTTGCCAATAATTCCCTCTTTTCAGGATCCATGGCAAACGTATAGGCTTCATAATAGCTGTTTCCAGCTTTTAAAAATTTTTCTTGCGTATTAAAGAACGTTGCTGCTTCTCCGGCAAACCATGCAGCGCTATCAAATTGGCCTGCACGCGTGTACAGGCCTGCCAAAGAGTCGGCAAAGATAGTATTTTTTTGATTTGCTGGATCACTTACATACAAAGCCCTCAACTCTTTGATGCTTTTGAGGATATCCTGTGAAACTGGAGCGTGTCCCGTACCTGGATTTTTACCTTGAGTAGACGCATCCTGGTCGGCTGTGAGCTGACTTTCGTTTTCTACGACAGCTTTAGGCAATAGGAAAATCAACCAAATAACGAGGGCACAAACAACAACTAAAATGATGCGCGTCTTTAACATTAATTATACAGTAAGCGGATTATTCAATGTTTAATCACCCAAGTGGCATGAGGAGGAATCC
>JAENVX010000215.1 GCA_016650355.1 Bacteroidia bacterium
TGATCTTCGGTCAAAGAAACTAACCGGTAAAATTGCAGAAGAAGCTTTGATAAAAGCAGATATCACCATCAATAAAAACATGGTTCCGTTTGATACGCAATCTCCATTTGTTACTTCGGGTATGCGCATTGGTACACCGGCTGTGACCACACGAGGGATGATGGAAAAAGATGTTGTTAAAGTAGTAGAGCTTATTGATGAGGTATTGAAAAAACCGGAAGACCTGAAGCACCTAAAAGCGGTGAAACGGAAAGTAAACAGCTTCATGAAGAAATTCCCTTTGTATAATTAAGTCTTATCGCTGTGTAATCAATTTGCACAGCACTATTATTTCCTACAGATTGCAATCTGAACCAAGATTGATTCTGCTGGATTTTTTTAAACTATGAGTGAAGAAAAAGAAATGGCTTTCCTCGACCATCTTGAGGAACTACGCTGGCATGTGGTAAGGGCAGTAGGGGCTACGTTTATTTGCATGATCGTTGCCTTTGTGTTTATAAGGGAAATTTTTGATAAGATCGTTTTTGCACCTGCGAAGATTGATTTTCCTGCATTCAAATACATGTGCGATCTGGGCAAGTTGGTAGGGCTGGATGAACTTTGTGTGACAGAATTGCCCTTTAAGATTCAGAGCCGGCAAATGACGGGACAATTTATGATGTCGCTGACAGCTTCATTTGTTATTGGCCTTATCGTGGCCTTTCCGTATGTAGTATGGGAGGTGTGGAGTTTTGTGAGGCCAGGGCTTCAGACAAAAGAGCGAAAATTTTCTAAGGGTGCTGTATTTGCCATATCGTTCCTCTTTTTGTTGGGCGTTTTTTTTGGATATTATATCCTAAGCCCGATGACCATTTGGTTTTTAGCAACCTACTCGATCAGCCCTTTGATCTCTAACGAATTCGATATTACCTCTTACGTCTCCACCATTGCGAGCTTGATTTTGGGTTGCGGACTGCTATTTCAATTCCCCATGGTCATTTATTTTCTGTCCAAGGTTGGTATTGTTACCCCACAGCTAATGCGAAACTACCGGAAGCACTCCATTGTGGTGATTCTGATATTGGGAGCGATCATCACTCCATCAGGAGATCCTTTTAGTTTAACCGTGATCTCGTTACCTTTATATCTGTTGTTTGAAATCAGCATTTATATTTCAAGTATCGTGCAGAAGCGTAAACTAAAACAAGAAGCTGCAGACCTTCTTGCGGACCAACAGAGTTCATGATTCAGAAAATAGCCATAGGGGCCGACCATGCCGGGTTTGAATATAAAGAGGTTCTAAAAAAATGGCTGGAGAAAAACGATTATCCAATAAAAGATTTTGGCACGTATACCTCAGACTCATCCGATTATCCAGATTTTGCTCATCCTGTTGCCAGCGCAGTAGAAAAGAATGAATTTGAATTTGGCCTGCTTATCTGCGGAAGCGCCAATGGAGTAGCTATCACCGCCAACAAGCACCAGGGTGTCCGTGCTGCCATTTGCTGGAACGAAGAATTAGCTGGTCTTGCCCGCCAACACAACAACGCTAACGTTCTTTGTTTGCCTGCTCGCTATGTTAGTATTGACCTTGCCGGCAAAATTCTTGACCGGTTTCTTCATACCAATTTTGAAGGTGGTCGGCATGACCGCAGAGTAGGCAAAATTAATTGCTAATTTCAAACCAAGTGGGTATTAAATCCTCCTATACAGATCTCCCTCCTTTTTGTATAATGGTTTAATTCTGGGAATGCGATGAAAGATTTTTTTCATAAGATCCTTTGGATCAACTATTATTTCAGGTGGGTCTGTTCGAAATGCTTCATCGATTAGTATTATGTTCTCATAATAATCTGGCTCTTCAAAAACAGATGCCGATAAGCTCCAATCCGGGAAGTAGCCCGCTAATTTATTCTGCCTATAAATACCTTCATCGGCACACAACATCATCACGTGTTTGTCTTTTATCAGTTTTTCATACGGTGAATCTTTAGGGAACATCGCCTCAAAATTAACACGTTTCAAAAAATCGTAACGCGTAAGTAAATTCACGCTAACCAAGCTTATAAGCAAAAGCCAAAGCATTAGTTCGGCAAGTGCTTTTCTTCGAATTAGTAATAGATAATGACTTACCAGATAAGAAAGTGAAGGAACAATAATAATCAGGCTTTGAGGTGATCGGTCGCGTACAATAAAAATATGTATGACCGCTACAACCAACCATAGAAATATAACTTGAAAAAGCTGTGACTGGTATTTTGTAAAGTGTGCTTCTCTGTTGAGCATGAACATTGAAAAAACAAAATAAATGATCGGTACAATTCCAAGCGTAAAAAGGCTTTTTGCCGAAATCAAGGAGGCTCCTCCTATTGAAATGTTTGGTAAATAATAATTCTGCCACAGCTCAACCGTATTTCCCCAAAAGAAGTAAAGTGTGATCAACATGCCATGTGGCAATCCAAATCCTACCAAAAGCAAAAGTCCTTTCCGGATGTCGATGCGCGTAAATGAAATCAATATGAAAAGCGTTGCCAATAAAAAAACTGAATATGAAAAAACAAGTAGGGTGGCTAATCCCAAATAAACGCCAAGAGAAAGAAGATTCTCATCACGCTGGTTTCTAAATTCAATTTCCTTAAAAAGGTTATTTAGGGCGAGCAATAGAAAGGTTGATGCGAGTAGCTCGGGTGAAAAGGATAGAAAATCAAATGAAAGAAAGCATAGTAATCCAAAAATGAGTGCTGGCACATACGAGCTGTCGTTGTACGCTTTGTTCACGATCAATACGATTGCAAAAAATGATGACTGAAAAAAAATGATTAACAAAGAAAGTGAATGGCGTGCCACCAATGATCGTCCAAAAATCCAATCCACCAACCCAAAAATAGCAGCAGCTAGCGGTGCCGTTGAGTCATACACTTGAATGTACATCAACTTTCCGCTACGGACAGCCTCCCCTATTACCATACTCCTTAGCTCAACAAGGGTCACTGCTATGGGATCAATAAAAAATGGAAGAGCAAGTAAAATTAGTATGATGAGGAGGCCTATCAGCCTATAGGGATCATTTATTCGAAAGAAGCGTAGCAAACAGAAAGTGGATTAGCTTGCAAATAAATCAAAAAAGCACTTAAACCGCAGAGATCGTCAAGGAAATCAATGCTGGCATAATGAGGGGTACTATTAACTGATGCGGATTGGGTTTATTTGAGGGTCTTGACAAACACCGCTGTTTCTGATTTTTGTAGATTGTGTACTATTGACTTTGCTTATCTTTACCCCATGAGTGGAACGGTGCGGCAACAAAAGTATTCAAAGCTGATTCAAAAAGAACTCAGCGATATCTTTACCAGTGATAAACGAGGCATCTTGGGAAATTCTTTTGTCACCATCATGGAGGTGCGCATGAGCCCGGATCTAAGTGTAGCAAAAGTTTATGTAAGCATGACATTGGCAAAAGACAAAGCCGTTGTCCTGGATAAACTGAATACAAGGAAGTCAGAAATAAGAAAGGCTTTGGGAAATAAAATCCGCAATCAGGCACGCATTGTACCGCAACTCGTTTTCTATATTGACGAGGTTGAACAAAGTGCAGAACGAATAGAAGACCTGATCAAGAATTTAAATATCCCCAAAGAAGAAAAAGATTGATTCAAACGTAAACATTCTCCTTTGAATCTCTCCCTATTCATCGCCAAGCGTTACTTTTTTTCTAAACGAAAGAAGAATTTCATCAATATCATTTCCATACTTTCTGTGGTTGGAGTTGCCTTTTCTACTGCTTCATTAATTATTGTTCTTTCGGTGTTTAATGGCCTGGGTGATTTACTCGGATCTATCAATAATTCATTTGATCCACCTCTTAAAATCGAATCGGTACTTGGAAAATCGTTTGTAGTGGATGAGGGATTTTTGAATAAAATAAAAAGTATTGCGGGTGTGGAAATCGTTACCGAGGTCATCGAAGATTTTGCGTATGTACGTTACCGCGATGCAGATATGGTCGCCACCATCCGTGGTGTAAGCGATAATTTCATCGATCAAAAACGATTGGAGGGTCACATTGTTGCCGGTGATCTGAAGCTACGCGAAAACGGTGTTCCCTTTGCTATTGTTGGCGGTGGCGTGCGTTATACCTTAAGTATAGCGGTAGAGGATGATATGTATGCCCTTCAGGTCTATTACATCAAAAATACAAAGGCGTCTGTCTCTCTTGATCCCTCCAAAATTTATTCCCGCCAAAGTATACGACCGGGAGGCGTGTTTTCCATTGAAAAGAATTTTGATGAAAATTATATATTCATGCCCCTTGATTTTGTTGAGGAACTTTTGAACTATGAAAACAAACGTACTGCTCTTGAGGTAAAAATTTCTGATGCCTCAACTATTTACACCGTTCAACAAGAATTAAAGAAGGTGCTTGGTGAAGATTTCCGTGTCCTTACAAACGAAGAGCAGCATAAAGATTTATACCGCCTTCTTAAGCTTGAGAAGCTCTTTACGTTTCTGGCCCTTTCCATATTGCTTTTAGTTGGCTCCATTAACATCTTCTTCTCGTTGATGATGTTGGCAATAGATAAAAAAAAGGACATCACTATTCTTTCCGCAGTTGGTGCTGATCAGGATTTGATCCGGAGAGTTTTTCTAACTGAAGGCGCACTAATTTCTGGAATAGGTGCAACGCTTGGGCTTATTATAGGGGGTACTATCTGTTGGTTTCAAGATCACTATGGTCTTGTTTCTATGGGTATGGAGAATGCCGTTATCCCAAACTATCCGGTTAAAATGCAAGTGCTAGATTTCGTTTACACTGGTCTTGTCATTGTATTGGTAACCATGATTGTTTCTATCTACCCCGCATCGTTGGCAGCTAAAACCTATTCCACTGAGCATTTGGGGTAAAATCGATTTTCTTTAGGCTAAATGGCTTGAAAACTGAATTATAAGGCCTTCCTGCCAAATAAGTAATTCATTTGATGTATGTTATGACCCCAGATTACACTATTTAGATTGCGTTTAATTTCCTATTTTTCAATTCTGCTTAGTCTGAAATAAGCCAAATTCTTCGTGAGGAAGCTTCTTTTGATCCTAACAGGTGTATAATTCAGTTAGAATAGGATAAAACGCTATGAAAGTTTCGGCAGCACAGCCGTTTCAAATAATATACTCGCTGTACCAACACGAGTATTTGGGCTATATTTTTGAATCCTATATAGTCCACCTTGACGAAAAAGGACAACTCACCTATCAACATCAAAATATATCATCTAAGAATGCCCGCGAATTCTCAAAAGGTCTGGACGATCGCGACTTTGAGTTGATAGAACTCATGGACAAAATGGATATGGATACTATCCTTAAGAAATTTTCGGCCAAGGTGATGAAGCCTGCGGAGTTCTTTGCCAAGACCTATGACAAAGAAAAAGGCAATGAATTAGTACAAGAGCAAATAGAACATTACCTGGAAGCGTTGCGTGCTGAATCGCTTGAAAAGATGAAAGGTAAAATACTCTATGAAATGGGTAATGATGGTGAGCCCACTTGGAAAAAAGTAGAAGTCGTTGAAAAGAGAGCCAGCATACAATTTCATTTTCGCAGAAGTGATGAAAACACAAATTACTATCCTACCATTTCCTTCGATGGCAAAAAACTAGACATCCCAAACCCTACAGCGTATTTAATTTGCAAAAGCCCAGCCTGGATGGTTTTGAATGGAAAGCTCTACGGCTTTGACAAACCTGTTGACGGGAGAAAACTGCTTCCGTTCCTTGCCAAAAAATTTGTGGTCATTCCAAAGAACCTTGAAGAGACTTATTACAATCGATTCGTTGCGCCTCTGATTGCATCTTTTGATGATATCGAAGTGCAAGGGTTTGAAATCAATAAAAGTGAATTTGATCCCCATCCTCACCTGACAATAAGCGAACTTGCCCAAGGCAGCAGCAAAGAAGTTCCATCCCTATTTGACACAGCGGATGAACCCGACTCAACCGATGAAGCAGGAAAGATTGTGTTCGACCTTTCTTTCAAATATGGTAAACATCATTTTCGTGGAGACGCTTTTGGTGCTGTAAGTGTAACTATAGAGAAGAAAGATAATGACTACATTTTTCACAGGGTAAAAAGGAATATTGAATCGGAGAAAAAATCTGCTCAAACACTGATAAAGCTTGGCCTCCCGTTAAAAGCTTTTCGCACAGCAGTCGCCAAGGCTCAAGCATTTTCCTGGCTAAATGAAAATCGTGTTAATCTACTCAACCTCGGCTTTGAAGTAAGTCAACCTGAAAATCGCGACAAAAAATACTTTGTTGGAAAGGCCGTTATCGAGCTTGATGTTAAAGAAAGCATCGACTGGTTTGACATTCATGCTAAGATCCGTTTTGGTGAATATGAAATTTCCTTTAAGGAACTGCGCAAGCTCATTCTAAAAAAGAAAGTAGAGTTCAAACTGCCAAATGGAGAAATCGCTATTATTCCTGAAGCATGGTTGATCAAGTACGGAGATCTATTTGCTATGAGCGAAACACATGGCGATCATGAAAAGCCGGTACTAAAAAAGTTTCACTTGAATCTTTTGAAAGAATTGCAAGAAGGCAATCTGGCCAAAGTGCACATGAGCGACAAATTGAGGCACCTGGATTCCTTCACGGGTATTAAAGACTATCCTATTCCTGCGGGTTTTTCCGGAAAGCTAAGACCGTACCAAAAAGCCGGATACAATTGGCTCCGCTTCCTCAATGAATTTCACCTTGGTGGCTGCCTGGCTGATGACATGGGCCTGGGGAAGACGGTGCAAACATTAACACTATTGCTTTCCGAAAAAGATAAGTCAAAAGCGGGTACATCGCTGCTGGTGATGCCTACCTCGCTTACATACAATTGGGAAATGGAGGCTGCAAAGTTTACACCTGAACTGAAAATTCTGAATTATACCGGCACTCTGCGTAACAAGGATATATCACGTTTTGAAAAGTACGATGTGGTGATTACCTCGTACGGCATCACGCGTTTGGACATAGAGTCACTTCAAAAATTCTTTTTCAACTATATTATCTTGGATGAGTCGCAAGTAATCAAGAACCCGACATCAAACATTGCCAAAGCAGTTCTGCAATTAAAATCACGACATAAGCTTACCCTTACGGGAACTCCATTAGAAAATACCACACTGGACTTATGGTCACAGATGACGTTTATTAATCCCGGTTTGTTGGGCGGCCAGACTTTTTTCAAAAATGAATATCAGATTCCCATTGAGAAAAAGGGAGATGAGTCAAAGAGTAAAAAATTGAATTCTGTCATAAAACCTTTTGTGTTGAGACGGTTGAAATCTCAGGTGGCAACGGATCTACCGGAGAAAGTAGAGAACATCCACTACACCAACATGACGGTGGAGCAAGAAGAAAAATACGAGGAGGCAAAGTCATTCTTCCGACATAAAATATTAGATCAGATTGATAAAGACGGTATAAACAATACTCGATTTATGATTCTGGAAGGTCTGACAAGGTTGCGTCAATTATCCAATCATCCACGTATGGTGGATACTGCCTATACCGGGAGTTCCGGAAAAATGGAAGACCTTTCGCACATGCTGGAGAATGCTTTGTTGGAAGGACACAAACTGCTGGTGTTTAGTCAATTTGTAAAACATCTGGAGATTGTGAGAGAGTTTTTGAAAGAGAAAAAAATTCCTTTTGCTTATCTGGATGGTTCCAGTAATGATAGAAAGGATCAGGTTGAAAAATTCAATAAGGAACCTGATTTAAAAGTTTTTCTTATCTCGATTAAAGCCGGGGGCCTTGGCCTCAACCTCACAGAAGCCGATTATGTCTTTATACTTGATCCCTGGTGGAACCCTGCCGTTGAAGCACAAGCTGTTGACCGCGCTCACCGCATTGGTCAAAAGAAAAAAGTTTTTACGTACAAGTTCATCACGCGAAATACGGTGGAAGAAAAAATTCTGCAGTTGCAACAACGCAAACTTAAACTTTCGAGTGACCTCATTACCACAGAAGAAAGTATAATGAAGCAATTGACGCGCGAAGACATCGTGCAGATGTTGGCGTAAGTACTTATTATTTCGACTTTATCATTCCCTTATTCTACCGATCTCCTGCTTCTGAGGTGGGTGTTGGTGGAATGATTCCGAATTTGCAGCAAAAAGAGTGATTGGTTCGCATGCCTTCATCGGTTTTGCCCTTGACATCTCCCACATTTCGTTACTTTTGCTTTCCTTCCACGGAATATGAAAGACAAGGCAATCATTATTACAGGCGGCTCATCGGGTATTGGCAAAGCTTTGGCTGAAGTCTTTGGCTCAAATGGTTCGCAGGTAATGATTACCGGAAGAAATAAAGGTGAATTAAATGAGGCTGTTAGTGGGTTGTCAAAAAAGGGCATCACCGTTCACGGCTTGCAAG
This sequence comes from Bacteroidia bacterium, assembly GCA_016650355.1. Taxonomy (GTDB): domain Bacteria; phylum Bacteroidota; class Bacteroidia; order Cytophagales; family Cyclobacteriaceae; genus ELB16-189. The sequence continues at coordinate 8,403 of JAENVX010000215.1, forward strand.
CTGATGTAAGCGTTGAAGCTGACAATAAAATGATGGCAGAAGAAGCGCTGCGGCTTTTTGGAAAAATCGATGTGTTGATCAATAATGCTGGTATTGGCATGCGGGCACTTTTTGAAGAGCTGGATCTTGGTGTCATTCGTGAAATAATGAACATCAATTTTTTTGGAATGGTGTATGCCACCAAGTACTGCATGCCAGAGATAATCAAAAGTAAAGGTTCCGTGGTGGGCATTTCTTCTATTGCTGGTTATAGGGGTTTGCCCGCTCGCACAGGTTACTCTGCCTCAAAGTTTGCATTGAACGGGTTTTTAGAAGCATTACGCGCAGAGGTTTTGAAAGACGGTGTTCACGTGCTTACGGCTTGCCCAGGTTTTACCGCTACCAACATTCGCAAGCGGGCATTAACCAAAGATGGAAGTGTGCAAGGCGAATCTCCCAGAGAAGAGCAAGCCATGATGTCTGCTGAAGAATGCGCAGCACATATTTATAAAGCAACGGTGAACAGAAAAAAAATACTGGTACTAACGGGGCAGGGAAAACTCACGGTGTTTCTAAATAAAAGATTCCCCGGTTGGATGGACTGGCTTGTCTACAACGAGTTAGCCAAAGAAGCTCACGCACCTTTGAAATAAGGTATTCAGTGATATAATCGCTAAATCAGTTTACGTCTTGGTCAGAAAAACCAATTTAATATTGTCGGCTTTATTTATGCTTCGATAAAACTCAATCAACTCCGAGTATGAGTCAGGAGGAAACTCTCCTTTGTTCATTTTTACTCTTCTGACGTAAACAACTTTGCCGTTATCAACTTTATAGGAAGCTTCGTATTCTCCAAAAATTGATTTAATTTTTACTGGTTCAGGAAGAAATTCCGGGTAAATTGCTTCTGGAACAGTATAATTGATTGTATCAAGATCGATGTAAGCTGATTTACGCACGACATTTGTTTTTCTATTCTCCACTTTCTCAGGAACAAATGTTGATCTGTTCATGAGGTTTGGTGTGAGGAACAACCGCTTACCACTGACA
>JAENVX010000216.1 GCA_016650355.1 Bacteroidia bacterium
TATTTCGGCCATAGAAATTTTATTTAACCTGTACTGAAATAAATCGTTAATTAAGGTAAAATTGTTTCAAAATAGCTTAATTACTCAAGCTACTAAATGATTGTCGTGAAATACTTCCTGATTATTGCATTTGTACTCTCTCTTCACACACCAGAAACAAAGGTCATCCTTTTTTTTGGATATAGCTTAACAGCAGGTTATGGCCTTTCAATGGAGGAAGCATTCCCCGCGCTTGCCGAAAAACAACTCATCCAATTGGGTAAGAATGTGAAAGTAGTTAATGCAGGCTTAAGTGGGGAGACTTCAGCAGGAGGTCTCAGTCGCATCGATTGGATCTTGCGCCAGCCAATTGATATTTTTGTATTAGAGCTTGGCGCTAATGATGGACTACGCGGTTTGCCGCTGGGCCAAACCAGAAAGAACCTTCAATCGATTATTGATAAAGTAAAAGCAAAATACCCCAAAACGAAGTTTGTGTTAGCCGGTATGATGGTACCACCCAATATGGGCAAAGAATATGCAGCTGACTTTAAAAAAATCTACCCAGACCTTGCTAAAAAGAATAATGCTACATTAATCCCATTCCTGCTCCAGGATGTTGGCGGGATTGAGAAACTAAATCAAACAGATGGGATTCACCCCAATGTAGAAGGACATACTATTATTGCACGCAACATTTCAAAGATCTTAGAGCCACTGATATAATCGTTGATCGTTCGGGGTTGTTGCCAGATCGTTAACATCATTTCATTTGATGTATAGGGGCAATTACCAGCGATTACTGATCAACCATCAACGAATTTTTAATCCTGTCTACCCATAGGCTGTACATTTTTCCCGAAGGATGTAATCCATCTCCTGCTACAAGGTCTGGTTGTTCAATACCCTTGCGGGAAATGTCAGTTATGTTGATATACTTTACTCCTGCTTTTTCAGTAATATTTTCATTGACAGCATTAAAACTATCAATAGCTTTTGAGATCTCAACTTGTTTCGGCTTGCCCAAAGGTGTGTAGCCATAGTCAGGAATAGAAACGACAAACACATTCTCAGTCTCTCCCTTCGCAAGTTTTATGGCTGTCTTCAATAATTCTTCAAATTCAACCGCATATTCTTCGATAGGCTTTCCCTGATATTGATTATTTACGCCAATTAATAGTGAAACCAAATCGTAATCATCCGCAAGTTGGCATTTATCCATTGCATATTTCAGATTATCAGTTCGCCAGCCGGTCGTTGCAATGATGGTAGGCGCCCCTATTACCTTTCCATTAATGCGCAATGTTTTTACTAAGCGGACTGGCCACCGCTCATTTTCAAAAACGCTTTCACCAATCGTATATGAATCACCAAGAGCAAGGTACTTTCGTTCAGTTTGAGCAACTGCATACCCAGACGGAATAATTGCTACTAAGCACACCAGGCCCAACAACTGAAAAGCTAAATATGATAACTCGTTAGACATTAAATCTTTAGAGAGCAGTAATTAATTATTATCACCTCATTTGAGCGGAGAGAGTGAGATTCGAACTCACGGTACAGTTGCCCGCACAACGGTTTTCGAGACCGTCCCATTCAACCGCTCTGGCATCTCTCCCTACCCTCACAAAAATAAAAACTCTCCGCCCAGGAGAGCTCTTAAAAGAAATATTATTAATTCTTACCTCTAGAAGGGACACATAGGAAAGATCCTATTCAAATCTCAACGAATCAATCGGATCAAGTTTAGACGCCTTATACGCTGGATAATATCCGGAAAGTAAACCCACCGTAACACAGACCACCAAGCCCATCATTATCCATATCCACGGCACAACAAATGCATCAATACCTATGGCGCGCGAAATCAAATTACCAATTAATATCCCTAATACAATTCCTGCTATGCCACCTAAAATACAGACCACAATTGCTTCAATAATAAATTGCTGACGAATACGCAGCGGTGTTGCTCCAAGTGCTTTTCTTACGCCTACTTCACGTGTTCGTTCTGTAACAGATACCAGCATAATATTCATTAACGCAATTGCAGCACCAAGTAATGTTATAAAGCCAACACCAAAACCACCAATACGCAACGCGCCAGTAATGCTCGCCATCTCTTCTGCCAGCGTCTCGCTTTTTGCCAACTCAAATGAATTTGGCTGCCCAACTCTATCCTGGCGAATTGCTCTCATAAGGCCTGTAGCTTCGCCCATGGCGAAATCCATCTGCGTGATGTCTGTTACGCCAACGGTTAGCCAATAATCCAACCCGCGTCCACCTGCGAGTTGGTTGGCAACAATAATTGGAATGATGGCCATGTTATCGTAATTATCTTCAGCCAGCTGACCCTTTTCCTTTAATACACCAATAACTTTAAATTGATTTCCCTTGAAAGATACCTCAGTGCCAACAGGCTCTTCATTGTCATCATATATGGCATCAATAACTTTTTTTCCAAGGATCACCACTTTAGTTCCGTATTGAATTTCAATGGGAGAAAAATTTCTTCCCTTATCAATGTTTAATCCTTTGATGGCGATGTACTCTTCGTTCACTCCGTTTACGCTAATGTTGGGGTTTGTCTTCTTTGAA
>JAENVX010000217.1 GCA_016650355.1 Bacteroidia bacterium
CATAATTTTTTTCGCCAACAGCACCATGTAAATCGGTTGGGAACATATTAATTAAGGTGCCATCACTTACTGTGATTATTGAAATGATACGAGGAATACAATAAGCAATGCGAACCTGATCTAAAAGATTACCGGACAGGCTAATATTATTTGGTGTGTTCTTTCTTAGGCGTTCACGCTGTTGGTTAATCCATTGATGAATTGGATTTAAAAATAAATGCATACCATGCTTCCCTTCAAAATATAATACGACATCTCTGTTTAATATCTTTTCTCCTATTTTTACCAGAGATAAGCTGGCTACCGAATGTTCTCCACAACGCAACCCAAGCGTTACTTTAGCTTGATCTTTTACCCTATTATAATTCTTGTCATCAATACTAAAGGTAAACCCAATTATCAAAGGCTTATAGCCAAGAAACAAATGAGTAGAGGTAACATTGAGTGACTGTTCTTGCCCATTTCCTTCCAGAAAAATTGATACGGAAGGTTGAAGCGTCTCAAATCCCACACAAACGTATTCCTGTGGAATCTCCAATCCAGTCAATAGCTTTTTCAGATGATTCTTTAGAGCCAAGTATCCTGTGTTTATTGAAAATATATGGAAAATAGAACATTTAAACTTAATAGGATAGCTATTTTACATTGGTATGAACATGCACGATTTGTAACTTTAGTTTATTAAATGAAAATCATCCTCTTCAATCCTCGTAGTGCAAGAGCAAAGCATAGGATTCCAAATTCCATTTTGCAGGTCGGGGCATCTATTCATGGAAAGTACGAGTATGTACTGGTGGATGGCAACATAGAAATAGATCCATGGGCAAAAATTGAATCTTACCTTAAAATGGGATTTAATGTGTTTGGTTGCACTGTCATGCCGGGGCCGCAACTAAAACAAGCTATCCCCTACTCAAAAAAAGTAAAAGAACTATATCCAAATGTCGTTAATATTTGGGGTGGATATTTTGCTGCAAATCAATATAAATCGGTGATCAATTCCGGATTTGTCGATTTCATTATAAATGGGCCTGGAGATAATAATTTTCCTCAGTTATTAAAAGCCCTGGAATTAAGAACTCCAGCGCATGAAATTCAAAATTTAATATTCAAAGAAGATGATCGGATTATTAAAACACCTCTAGCACAGCTAGGCGACCAGAACAAATTACCACAACTTCCCTATGAATATCTTAATCAACTTTATCCGCTCTCTCACTATCTGGGTAAAACTTTCCTTGGAAAGTATACTGCTGCGTACCACTCAAGCATGGGTTGCCCATTTACTTGCTCTTTCTGTGCTGTAGTGCCCATCTATAATGCTCGCTGGAAAGGAAAATCAGCTCAGCTAGTTTATAAAGACATTAAATATTTGATTGATAAACACGGAGCCGATGCCGTTGAGTTTCACGACAATAACTTTTTCGTAAGCGAAAAACGTACGGTTGAGTTTTCAAAACTTATTCAATCCGAAAACATCACCTGGTGGGGTGAAGGCCGCATTGACACTGTTGACAAATACTCGGATGAGTCATTGGCTATCATGCGCGAAGCAGGGTGTAAAATGATTTTTTTTGGAGCTGAGACAAGTAATGATGAACTACTTAAAAAAATGGATAAAGGCGGAACGCAAACTACAGCTCAAATGAAAGCCTTTGCAGCCCGAATGAAAAAGTTTGACATCATCCCTGAATATTCTTTTGTCCTGGGATTTCCGGCCGAAAGACCTGAGAAAGTTATGCTTCAAATCGACCAGGACATTGCTTATATCAAGGAAATTAAATCAATAAATCCCAATACGGAAATCATTATCTACGTCTATAGTCCAGTGGCAACAGAAGGTTCTGAAATGTATGAGGCTGTGAAAAAATCCGGATTTCATTTTCCTGAAAAGTTGGAAGATTGGCTGGCCCCTGCATGGCAAAATTTTGACCTTCGTAAAAATCCATTAACGCCTTGGCTTACCTCTGAAATGGTGGATAAAATTCTTGGTTTCGAAACGGTACTCAATGCGCGGTATCCTACAATTTCAGACTTCAGGTTGACTCCCTTAAAGCGAAAAATACTGCGAACACTTTCTAACGTTCGGTATAAAACTAATTTCTTTTCATTGCCCTATGAATTAAAAGCGTTGCAACGACTTTGGAAATATCGTCAACCTGAAATCGAAGGGTTTGTAATGGAGTGATGAGAAAAATATTTAAACGCCTTATTTCCCTATTCCTTGTTCCAATTGTTCGATGGTATTTGCGCAAGGAGAGACAGTACAGTTATCTCGGTGTAAATATAAAAGTGTTCATCGGTGTCTTTCATCCAGGACTGTTTTATAGCACAAAGTTTCTTATCAATTTTATTTTAAAACAAAATATTAAAAACAAATCACTGCTCGAGCTTGGTTGTGGTACTGGCCTGCTGTCCATCATCTGTGCAAGAAACGCAGCTCTTGTAACGGCTACTGATTTAAGCCAGCGCTGCATTGAAAATGTAACATTCAATGCAAAGCAAAATCAAGCTTCGATCACTATCATCCAGTCCGATTTATTTGATAGCATCGACAAGCAGACGTTTGATTGGATCATTATCAACCCACCGTACTATGCGCGAAATCCGAAAGATGAAGCCGAGTTAGCATGGCATTGTGGACATGAGTTTGAATATTTCCAAAAATTATTCTCAACGCTTAGGAGTTATACAAATGCGAATAGTCAAGTCATAATGGTACTCACACTCGGCTGTGAACTAGACAAAATATTCGCGATCGCGAAAAGTAATCAATTCGACTTTGAGCTTGTACAAGAAAAGTATGTACTATTTGATGGGAAAGACTTTTTATATCGAATTAGTCCAATCAATTCATCTGTGTCAATCCAACATTAAGCGAGCAAACACATTTTTTACAAATAGGATCCTTCTGAACATTCAGATGTTTGCGAAAAGAAACTGCACTAAGTGAATTAACAAGGTTTGTGAAACTGGCATCCTTAACATTTCCATACGACTTATGAAAAAAACAAGGGAGAACGCTTCCGTCCGACTCCATCACTACTGAAACCCAGGGCGCGTTGCATCTTTTGTTTGGGAAATCAGTCGCTCCTGCAATTGCCTTATAATGCTGAGAGATCTCCATCATTTTTCCTTTCCCCTCAGCAATAAATTTGGAGTCATACTCCCTACTGAAATCCGTAAAAGACTTTTTGAGGATCATATCAAACTCCACAATTTCAGCTATGCTCAATGCAATGTCAGATATTTTTTCGTCCTTCCATCCATTAGGCCGATTAAACGCCTCTGAAGAGACATCGGCAGCCAAAAAAGAAATCTGATCCAAACCAAGAGTCTTCGCAGCTTCGATGATGTTTGGAAAATCTCTGAAATTTTCTTTTTGCAAAACTGTGCGACCTGTCACTCTAAATTTTGAATCAATAGCCTTTAAGGCACTCACACCTTCCTGAAGTTTATCATAAGCCCCGGGAATATTTCGAATACGATTGTGAGTTTCTTTACTTCCATCAAGAGATACAATCACATCATTGCAATGAGTTACAACATTTTTTGCGTGATGACTAAGCGTAACTCCGGTAGAAAGTAAACTGATTTTAACATTAATCGAACGAAGCAAGTCACAAAACTTCCAAAGGTTTGAATGCATTAGTGCTTCGCCACCTGAAAGAGCTACCTGTTGAACACCTAGTTTCCTAAATGCATCCAAATGTTTTTCTAGCTCTTCAACTGATATTTCATTCTTAGTCTGGTTTGCTTTCCATATATCACACATTACACAACGACAATTACATCGGCTGTGTGGCATCAAGACCAAGACAGGTAGCTGATGAATTTTATGGGTTGCTAATGTTAATAATCTATTGAACATTTGGATGTTACCATAAAATTACAAATACTATTATCCGGAAAACTAGATTATGAATTCTACAGCTACTGCAGTCAATGCCCCAAAGACAGCGACTGCCGTTTTTTTAGCGTTGAACCTGTGCTCAGGACTGCTTTCAAAAACAATTGTGGTGGAGATGTGTAAAAAATTTCCACAGACAAGTGCATATAGATAAATCAATCCGGCTTCAGATAGCATCTCCGTTTGAACAAAATAAGTACTTAGTATCAATCCGAAAGGAGCTGTAAGTGAAAAGACAATCAAATGAGGGATTGCCTTTGATTTTGAATGAAGTTGCGAGGCCAATACAGCCATCAAAGCAAAAGCCGCAGGGGCGCGATGCAATGCAATGCCTAATAAAATAGCATCCATATCATATATGGAGCCCGCTCTCACAGGTTGTGCCAACATACCTCCTTCCAAAAAAGCATGTACACACAACGCCAGCAACAGCACTAAAGCTGAAACTGATTGATGACTATGACTATGTGAATGATCATGACCATGATCGTGGTCATGCTGATGAATTCCTGACGGCCGACCAGGAAGGTGACCGTGTTCAATACCCGCAGTAAAGAATTCCAACAGCTGTTGAAGAAAAAAGCCAGCCAACACAAACAAGCCAATCAACTCAACTTGTTGATGTTGACTATAAAGTTCAGGTAGAATATGAGTAACAGTTATCGCAAACAAGTAGGATCCGGCAAATACAAGAATCAGCTTGAAGTTACTGTTCTTAGAAGATGGGATTAGATAAATTAATAATCCTGCAAAAAGGGGGACAAAAAAGAGAACCGAAAGTTTTAATGTCATATTCCTTACTTCTGCCGGAAGCGATTTATGTCTACGGATTTATTCTTATACTCTGTGATATCTTTTCTGTGGTGAATGTGGCGACTCCATCTTTTGTTGAATAAATAAGAAAAGCATCAAGCTCGGTGTGGTTTTTTAAAACTTCAAATGCTCTCTTATGCCCCATCACCATAAATGCAGTTGCCCAAGCATCTGCTGTGATAGCATCGGTCGCAAAAACCGAGGCACTCAAAATCTCTTGTTGCACAGGATAGCCGCTTTCAGGATCAATTGTGTGTGAATATTTTCTACCATCAACCTCACGAAAGTTGAAATAGTTTCCTGAAGTTGTGAATGATTTGTTTTCCAACGAAACATAGGCTTTGAAAAATTGGTTATCCGGGGTAGAGTTAGGATCCAAAATTCCAAGTTCCCACGGTTTATCTTTCTGTAAATTTCTGCCACATGCCATTCCTTCGCCTCCTAATTCCATCAAGAAGTTTTCAACACCTTTAGACTTCAAGAAGTCGCTGACAACATCCGCACCGTATCCCTGACCAATACCTCCAAAATCTAACTGGGTCCGCGGGTCGAGCTTCCAAACACTATCTGAATTGAACTGGATTTTTTCAAAACCAACCAACGATTTCAAAGAATCAATTTTCGTGCTATCTGGTCTGGCTTTTTTATCTGGACCAAATCCCCAAACATTCACCAACGGCATCACGGTTGGATCAAACGAGCCATGAGATCCGGAAACGACTTCTCTCGATTTTTTCAAAGGAGGAAGAAGGTAAGGCAAACTAAATTTCAGCGATGACTCAGCTCTATTAAATCTGGAAATCTCAGATTCTGGATCATAATTGTTAATTGATTTATTAACCAGCATCAACAAAGAATCAACCGATACCTTAAAATCTCTCTTTTCTTCATCAAAATAGGTAATATGATAGCTGGTGGCCATCGTCTCTCCCTCAATTTTAATAGGTTCCGATATTTGGTTCTTTCTATAGAACCAGACCCCTGCAACAGAAATGAGAAGGACAATTGAGTAAACAATATTTTTGGTTCGAATATTCATGCTATCATTTACAACAAGGTCGCAAATTTAAGTTTTTTAACTCCGTGGACAACCAGTACTTTCTCCCTATCCAAGTCTGTAACATATTTATCCCTACTTTTGAAAACTGTTACCCCAAGATGCGCGAAGACTACTTAAAATCAGATAACGAAGCCCTAAGTTCGGGAGAAAAAGAGGTGGAGAAAGCACTTCGGCCACTTTCATTTCAAGATTTTAGTGGACAACAAAAAGTTGTAGATAACATAAAGGTATTTGTGTCGGCCGCCAAACAACGCAGTGAATCCCTTGATCATGTTCTCCTCCATGGCCCTCCGGGCTTAGGCAAAACCACGCTCTCCTTTATCATTGCCAATGAGCTTGGCTCCAGCATTAAAATTACTTCTGGGCCGGTACTCGACAAGCCTAGCGATCTGGCAGGATTACTTACGAATCTTGAACCCAATGATGTCCTGTTTATCGATGAGATTCATCGACTCAATCCGATAGTAGAAGAATATTTGTATTCGGCTATGGAAGATTATCGCATCGATATTATGCTGGATAGTGGACCTAATGCGAGGTCCGTACAAATAAACTTAAATCCATTTACTTTAATCGGGGCTACTACAAGGGCTGGTTTACTCACTTCACCGTTAAGAGCCAGGTTTGGCATTAATGCAAGGCTGGAGTACTACGATTCCGAATTGCTCACAAAAATTGTAAAACGTTCCGCGCATATTTTAAACACACCTTTGGACGAGGACGCTGCTTTTGAACTTGCACGAAGAAGCCGTGGCACACCACGTATTGCAAATAATTTATTGAGAAGAACACGTGACTTTGCGCAAATCAAAGGTGATGGCAATATTACCAAAGCCATTTCGCAAATGGCGTTAAAGGCACTGGATGTTGATGAGAATGGGCTCGATGATATGGACAACCGAATTCTCACCACGATTATTGAAAAGTTTAAGGGCGGACCTGTTGGTATTACAACAATTGCTACGGCTGTGAGTGAAGAAGCCGAAACTATTGAAGAAATGTATGAACCATTTCTAATTCAGGAGGGATACATTAAGCGCACATCGCGTGGAAGGGAAGCAACGGAACTTGCCTACAAGCATTTAAAAATAGTTGCTCCAACTTCAAAACGACCCGGATTGTTTGATTGATCTTATGAGTTTGCTTCCTAACCACGCAAATGCAAGAATTGAGATATCAAAACTGAAGGATTATTGCCTAAACGAAAAACATCCAATTGGTAAATTCAAATCCAGGGTATTCCGATCAGCCTTATCAATAGGTAGTAAAAATGCTGATTTTCTTAAATCTGAAATTCTGAAGGGCTTAAATGCGTTTGGGGCAATCGAGACCAGCTCAACTCAATAGGGAAACGATATATAGTTGATATGATTATTCTTAATTTTGATAAGGACAAAAGGGCAGAAGTCAGAACTGCCTGGATCATTCTTACCGATGAGGAAAATCCGAAATTGATCAGTTGTTATGTAAGAAGATGTTATGAAAATTAAGGTGCTGGATGTAGTTGCCATGCTGCATGATCTATTTGGCAAAAAACTTTTAAAAGGCCAAGTTGGTACAGTGGTAGAACAGCTGGATGAGAATGTATTTGAAGTTGAGTTTGTAAACACAAAAGGTGAAACAATAGCACTTGAGGAAGTTCACGCAGACAATCTTTTTCTTCTCCACTTCGAAATTGAAAAAGTTTAACATGTGACAAGCCATAATAATTCAAGAAATAGTCACTTCATAAAATCCCTTGCCACTCAACTCGGCTTCAGCTTTTGCG
>JAENVX010000218.1 GCA_016650355.1 Bacteroidia bacterium
CATCTGGGCGCTTCCACTCCTGAAAGTGAGACTAACTGTGCCATGATGGCGGTGGATCAGCTAAGAAATTTTCTGGAGGACGGAAACATAAAAAATTCTGTGAACTTCCCTGCCGCTGATATGCCTCGAAACGGAGGCGCCAGGATCGTCATTGCGAATAAGAACGTGCCCGCTATGGTGGGTAAGATTACGAATGTCCTAGCAGAACAAAACATCAACATCGCGGACATGCTAAACAAACATCGCGATGAACTTGCTTATAATATTATTGACATTGATGGAAGTATTAGCGAAAATCAAGTTGAAAAAATTAGGCAAATCGAAGGCATCATCCTTGCGTGGGCATTGCCACCAAATCGATAAAATGATTTGAAGAAATCTTAAGGCGGTCCCACTAAATAAATTATAATGCCATTAGAGACAAATCCTTTCATCCAATAAATCCTAGTCTAGACAAATGAAGATCAGAGCATTCAAAGGCTTTCGGCCTATAGCAGAAAAAGTAAAGGCAGTTGCCTCACGACCATATGATGTTTTGAATTCTGAAGAAGCCTTTGAAGAAGCAAAAGGCAATCCCTGGTCTTTCCTTAATGTGGTAAAACCGGAGATTACCCTACCACCACAAATAGATCACTATAGTCCTGAAGTATACGAAGCCGGAAAAATTAATTTTCAAAAACTAGTGAAGGAAGGTGTATTCTTTCAGGATAAAACAGATTGTCTTTATATATACGAATTGGTTATGGATGGCCGGTCACAAAATGGGATTGTTGCTTGCGCATCAGTTGATGACTATATGGAAGGCCGAATCAAGAAACATGAACTCACCAGGCCGGATAAAGAAAACGACAGGAAAAATCACGTGCGCATCTCGATGATGAACGCGGAGCCTGTATTCTTTGCTTATTCTGCCGTAAAAAGACTTGACCAAACTGTTGAAGGCATCAAGAAAAACAAACCAGAATATGACTTCCAAACAGAAGATGGCATTCAGCACCGTTTCTGGGTAGTGGACAAGCCAGAAGAAATTAAAACTATCGTTGACGTATTTGAAAAAATGCCAGCAACTTATGTTGCAGATGGACATCATCGGACAGCAGCTGCTGCACTGGTTGGAAATGATCTGAAAAAGGAAAATCCGGACCACACTGGGCAAGAATCTTACAACTACTTTTTAGCGGTGCATTTTCCAGATAATCAGCTGGCGATAATGGATTATAACCGTGTGGTGAAAGACCTCAACAATCACAGTGCGGAGTCATTTATTACTGGACTGACTTACTCTTTTAGTATTGATAAAAAAGGTAAAGAGGCATACCGCCCAAAACACCTTCACGAATTTGGAATGTATCTACGTGGAGACTGGTATGCCCTGAAGGCCAAAGAGGGCACCTTCAATGACCATGATCCAATTGGCGTGTTGGATGTCACCATTCTTTCCGAAAAAGTTCTAAAACCACTTCTCAATATACATGACTTGCGTACAGACAAGCGAATTGATTTTGTAGGGGGCATGCGCGGATTGAAAGAACTGGAACGCAGGGTAAATAGTGGCGAAATGGCTGTTGCTTTTGCGCTTTTCCCAGTTTCTATGAAACAGTTGATTGATATTGCTGAAAGTGGTGAGATTATGCCACCCAAAACAACTTGGTTTGAACCCAAGTTGAGAAGCGGGCTTGTAGTTCATAAACTTTAATTAAGTCGCGAATTACAACTCAGAAAAATATTCCATTATGCGCTAGATACCAACATTCTATAGCCATATGTGACTTGGAGAGAAAAAGTATTAACTTTAACCTTTCGTTATACCACTAAAAAAAGAAATAGTAAATATGGCTAAATCACAAGAAACCTGGAGCAAGAAGGAGAAGGAAGACAAGAAGAAGAAAAAGAAGAAAGAAAAAGAGGCGAAGAAAGAAGAAAGAAAAGCCCAGGGTACAAAAAGCTTTGAGGACATGATAGTCTATATGGATGAAAATGGAAATTTTACTTCCACTCCTCCAGATCCAACAAAACGGGTAGCCATACGAGAAGAAGACATTGAAATAGGGGTACCTAAAAATAGAGTAACCGTTCAGGCAGATCCAAATAGAAAAGGAACCGTAACATTTTTTAATGATTCCAAAGGTTACGGCTTTATTAAAGATTCAGACTCACAGGATAGTGTCTTTGTGCATTTAAATGGATTGATTGACCAGATAAAAGAAAACAATAAAGTAAGTTTTAGAATTGAAATGGGACACAAAGGTCCGAATGCTGTAGATGTTAAATTAATTCATTAAGCGACTTTTATTGATAGTATTAAAATGGTCACGTAATAGTGACCATTTTTTTTTGTCGCAACAATTAGCGTTTAATATAGTGGCTTAATAAATGAGCCGATAGTAGCAGCTCTAAAAGTAAATCTACTCCACCATGCTAAAAATTCTATTCCAGCGAACCTTGTGTAAAAGATCAGCTTCGCTATCGAGCGACATCCAAATAAACAGTGCTTTACCAACTATGTGATCTTCCGGAACAAATCCCCAATAACGAGAGTCAAGTGAATTATGCCGATTATCTCCCATCATAAAAAAATAATCTTGCTTAAAGGTATAGTTCTCCACCGCGTGTCCATCGATTGTTAGCTTACCTTCATTTATCACAAGATTACTATTTGCTTCATACTTTGAAATAATCTCCTTATAAAACCAAAGTGTTGAATCATTAACGGCAATACTCATTCCTGCCTTCGGTATAATCAGGGTACCGTAGTTTTCACCTGTCCATTCATTGGATTTTTCTATAGGAAAAATACCGTTATCCGGAATTTCGCTTTTGGTGTAATCTTCTTGTACAGATAGAATATATGGCACTGTCTTTATCTCTTTGAGTTCTTCACTCGAAAGCAACATTTTATAAACGGCTTGTGCCTCTTGCGAACGACCTAAGAAGTAGTAGTCATCTGAATCCAAACCTAACTTGAGAAGATTGCGTTTGTTTATTTCATCCTTGGCTGTTACAAGATAACTGAACTTCATGTCTATTGGATTTGAAATCGGTTTTCCATTAACAATAAGTTGCCCACGCCTAACTTCCAATCTGTCTCCTGGAATTCCTACACAACGCTTTACATAGTACGTTTTTAAATCAATTGGGTAATCTACTCCTTCGCTTAATTCTTTTGGCGGTATATTGAACACTACCACGTCTTCCCGCTTCACTTCACCAAAGCCCGGAAGACGATAGTAGGGTAATTTTATCCACGGCAAGAATGATGGGATTTCTGTTCCCCAGATTTTCTGATGTGTTAATGGAATTTGTAATGGAGTTCGCGTAACGCGTGTCCCATAATGGAACTTACTCACAAAAAGATAATCGCCTACCAACACGGTATTCTCCATGGAAGGCGTTGGTACTACAAATGCTTCAACCGTTGTCCATCTGATTAACGTGGCTGCAATGACAGCGAATATAATAGCGTCCGACCACTCACGAACGAAAGATTTCGGTCTTAATTCCTTGCTCTTTTCCCAGAATTTTAAATTCATAGACATATATATAAGTGATAAGTAACTTTGGTTTAAACGAATCTCTCTCAAGAGAGTTGAAAAACAACCAGAATTATTAATAGGATATTTTATAACTTGAATACTCAAATCCATAATGATATGATCAATAGAAGAAAATTCCTACAAAACTCAGGTGCATTGGCATTAGGAGGTTTGTCCATTGCCCGGCCATCATCGGCAATGTCTTTTTTAAATATGCCTTCGCCTATACCAGCCGGCATTCAACTCTACACGGTCACTTCCAAAATTGAAGCAGACCTGGAAGGAACGCTTAAGAAGATTGCTGAGATTGGGTACAAAGAACTTGAATCTGCTTCATCGAGAAAGGGCGGATACTATGGCCTTAAGCCAAAAGAATTTGCCGCGAAGGCAAAAGAATTTGGACTTACCTGGCGCGCGCACCATTGTGGTGGAGCTCCTTTCAGAAGACCTGCCGGTGCAACACCTCCAGTTGGCCCCGATGGAAAACCTTTGGTAATGCCTCCCTCTAAAAACCTCAGAGATAATTTTCAGGAAGTTGTTGATGACTGTGCAGAAGGTGGGGTGAGTTATCTTGTATGCTCAAGCACACCTGTTGATACAATGGACGACATTAAACAATCAATTGATACGTTGAGCAAAACCGGAGAAGCCTGTAAGAAAGCAGGTATAAGTTTTGCTTTTCACAACCATGTAAAGGAATTTGAAAAAGTTGAAGGCCAACTTCCCTATGATATGTTCCTGACTCAGATAAGTGGGGATATTTTGAAAATGGAATTAGACCTCGCATGGGTAACAAAATCAGGAACAGACCCACTGGAGTTGTTCAAGAAAAATCCGGGTCGCTTTCCATTGTGGCATGTAAAAGATTTAAGTCGCATCACACAAAGGCCGGTAGAAGTTGGAGAAGGCTATGTCGATCTAAAGCGAGTTTTTACTGGCGCTGCGACCGCTGGATTAAAATATTTCTTCGTGGAGCAAGATCAAGCTCCAGATCCAATGAGCAACATTGCCACAAGTTTTGCTAACCTGCAAAAGTTACAGGAATAAATTCTGAAATACTACCTACAACTAAGACCAGACAGACAATCTATCCCTGTCTGGCCTTATCATTTCTCCATGTAAGTACAGGACAGTTCAGACTGTCCTGTAATCTATTTTTATCACTAACGTTCAAACGGTTGAAATTGCTTAGTTAGTCATTAATTCCTCTTCATAAATTTTAGATGCAAATAATTCTTGGTACAATATTCCATTTCATAGGTGGATTTGCCTCTGGAAGCTTTTATATGCCGTTCAAAAAAGTGAAAGGATGGGCATGGGAAAGCTATTGGATCATTGGGGGAATATTTTCATGGCTGATCGTACCGCCTCTGGCAGCATGGCTAACCCTACCAGGCTTTACTGAAATCATTGCAAATACTCCCACCTCCACAATAAAGTACACATTCATGTTTGGCGTATTATGGGGCATAGGTGGACTCACTTACGGCTTAGGGGTACGGTACCTGGGAATGTCACTTGGCAATTCAGTTGTGCTTGGTTTTTGTTCTGCCTTTGGCGCGTTGGTGCCATCTATTTACTATAACTTTTTCCCGTCAGCAGGCAAAACTACCTTCACCGAAATGCTAACTAACTCGTGGGGGCAGGTTGTACTAGCCGGTGTTGCTCTATGTTTAATTGGAATTTATATCTGCGGAAGAGCTGGTGTTTTGAAAGAGCAAGAACTGTCCGAGGATCAAAAGAAAGAAAGCGTAGCAGAGTTCAGTCTGGGGAAAGGATTACTCGTAGCAATTGCATCAGGCATTTTAAGTTCTTGTTTTAATTTTGGAATCGAATCTGGTAAACCGATGGCCGAAGCTGCTGTTGCTTCAGGATTAAATCCACTTTATCAAAATAATGTTGCTTACGTAGTTTTACTATGGGGCGGTCTCACCACCAATTTGATTTGGTGTCTGGTACTTAATACGCGCAACAAAACTTTTGGCGACTATACAAATTCTAAATCCCCGTTAATCGGAAACTATCTCTTTTCTGCATTAGCAGGAACTACCTGGTTTTTGCAATTCTTTTTTTATGGTATGGGGGAAAGTAAATTAGGGAACGGAGCCAGTTCCTGGATTCTTCATATGGCCTTTATCATTCTTGTAGCCAACGGATGGGGTATCATTTTAAAAGAATGGAAAGGCGTAAGTAAAAAAACGAGGGCGACCATCACTTTGGGAATCGCGACAATCATTCTTTCGGTGCTGATCGTTGGATATGGAAACGCAATTAAATAATTCTAAAAAATCGACTATAAGTCTAATCACTCAACAAAAATTATCATGAGCACAGTTAAAACAAAAATTTCATTCAAACACGTAAGTTATCTCTGGGATGAAAAGAAGGCATCGGAATTTTCCGGAGATGAAGTAGGGTTACTTGTGTACCGATCAAATTTACTTGGCGCTGATTTGAGGCTGACCAATTATGGCGGTGGCAACACATCATGCAGAGCCATGGCCAAAGATCCGCTTACCGGAAAAGAGACCGAAGTCATGTGGGTGAAAGGATCTGGTGGTGACTTGGGAACGATGAAAAGAAGTGGTCTTGCTGCACTTTATTTAGATCGTCTTAGAAGTCTTACCTCCGTTTACCGCGGACTTGAAACTGAAGACCAGATGGTGGAGCTATTCAACCATTGCATTTACGATCTTGCTTCAAAAGCACCTTCAATTGATACGCCTCTGCATGGCTTTCTGCCATTCAAACACATTGATCACCTGCATCCTGATGCGGCCATTGCAATTGCGGCAGCTAAAGACGGAAAAAAAATCACTCAGAAATTATTTGATGGCAAGATTGGCTGGGTGGAATGGCAACGTCCTGGATTTGACCTGGGACTGAAATTAAAAAAATGCTTGGATGAAAATCCAGGGATTCGCGGAATCATGTTAGGCTCACATGGATTGTTTACCTGGGGAGACACAGCTTACGAAAGTTATATCAACACATTAGAAGTTATTGAAAAATGTGCTGAATACCTGGAAACAAATTATGGAAAGAAGCGATCTGACTTTGGAGGGGCAAAATTGAAATCTTTGGTAGAGAGTGATCGCAAACAGAAAGCTGCTACCCTGGCTCCTACTCTTCGAGGATTTTGTTCCAGCCATAAACGAATGATTGGTCATTTTACAGATGATGACCGTGTTCTGGAATTTATTAATTCTAATGATCTAGATAGACTTGCGCCCATGGGCACGAGCTGTCCTGATCATTTCTTGCGAACAAAAATTAGTCCATTGGTTTTGAATCTTAAGCCTGAAGAGGATATCTCAAATCAAAAGACATTGAAAGAAAAACTTACGCCACAGTTTGAAGCCTACCGTAAACTTTACACAGATTACTACGAAATGTGTAAACATAAAAATAGTCCTGCGTTGCGCGATCCAAATCCTGTTGTCATTCTTTACCCTGGCGTTGGAATGTTTACGTTCGCCAAAGACAAACAAACTGCACGGGTAGCAGCTGAGTTTTATATCAATGCCATAAACGTAATGAAAGGCGCTGAAGCAATTTCAGAATACACTTCGTTGCCACGCCAAGAGGCATTCAATATTGAGTATTGGTTATTGGAAGAGGCAAAGCTTCAGCGTATGCCTAAGCCGAAATCCTTAAGTGGAAAAATCGCGTTGATTACCGGAAGTGCAGGAGGCATTGGAAACGCCATTGCTAAAAAATTCATTGCCGAAGGCGCATGCGTAATGATTAACGATAACGATGCTGCCCGATTAGAAACGGCTAAAGAAGATTTTGAAAAACAATATGGCAAGGATTCGTTCTCTTCTACAATTCTGGATGTGTTGGATTCCAACCAAATCAACAAAGCTTTTGATGCTTGCTCTGTTGCTTTTGGAGGAGTGGATATTATTGTGAACTGTGCCGGCATCTCAATTTCCAAACCCATTGAAGATCATACGGAAAAAGATTGGGATCTCCTCTACGATATCTTAGTGAAGGGTCAGTTCTTGATTACTCAAGCTGGAGTTGCCGTCATGCGTAAACAAGCACTTGGTGGCGATGTAATAAATATCGTTAGTAAAAATGCGCTTGTTTCAGGCCCCAACAATGCGGCATATGGTTCTGCGAAAGCAGCTCAGCTACATTTGAGTAGATTAAATGCTGCAGAATTAGGTGCTGATAAAATACGGGTAAATGTTGTCAACCCTGATGCTGTAATATCTGATAGCAAAATATGGGAAGGTGCCTGGGCGGAAGGACGCGCCAAAGCGTATGGTGTAACGGTAGAAGAGTTGCCAGCGTACTATGCAAAACGTACCTTGTTGAACGAAATGATTTTACCAGAAGATATTGCAAATGCTTGCTTCGGTTTTGTTGGTGGGCTATTGAGTAAGTCTACTGGCAATGTCTTAAATGTAGATGGCGGTGTTGCGATGGCTTTTGTTCGGTAACCAGCTATAATTGAAATGAGTACCATGAAACATCTGCGAATTGTTTCTAAACGATAACGATGGCAAGAGTTGCTTTCAAAATGAAATTGTATCCTGGCAAACTCGAAGAGTACAAAAGCAGGCATGACAACCTATGGCCTGAACTGAAACAACTATTGAAACAATCTGGAATAAAAGATTATTCTATTTTTTTGGATGAAGAAACTAACATTCTTTTTGGCTCATTACATATTGAAAAGCCGGAACAACTTGACGGTCTTCCAAATCATCTAATTATGAAAAAATGGTGGAGCTATATGAAAGATCTTATGGAGACCAATCCGGATAATTCCCCTGTGAGTATTCCATTGAATGAAGTTTTTTATTTGAAATAATTTCGTTGATCCTTTGATCCAACCGCGAACAACGAAGAAAGAACATTAACGATCATGATCCTAGACAAAAATCAAATCGAAAAGCACAACGACAAACTTCTCTCCTCGCACAAAAGGAAAGTAAACCAGTTGGCTACGTCAGTTCCGAACTCAAATAAGATTATTAAGAAACTGATTGCCTTTCAAATCGCCATTCCTAGTTGGGCACTTGGTACCGGGGGAACTCGATTTGGCAGATTTTCTGGTGGAGGCGAACCCCGCACGTTGGAAGAAAAGATTCAAGACGTGGGTTTACTTCACTCACTCAACCAATCCAGTGGCGCCATTTCACTTCATATTCCATGGGATATTCCAACCAGTACACGAAAAATTAAATCATTAGCAGCCGAACATAATTTGACCTTTGATGCTGTTAATTCAAATACATTTCAAGATCAAGCACATCAAAAACACAGCTACAAATTTGGTTCACTTCAGCATGTGAATAAAGCTGTGCGCAATCAAGCCATCGCGCATAATATAGAAGTTATTAATTATGGAAAGGCACTGGGCTCAAAGGCTCTCACTGTATGGCTTTCTGATGGTTCCTGCTTTCCCGGTCAACTTAACTTCCGAAAAACATTTCAACGGACACTTGAAAGCTTACAAGAGATTTACGCAGCCCTTCCCTCCAACTGGAAAATGTATATAGAATATAAAGCATATGAGCCTAACTTCTATTCCACGACAGTAGGAGATTGGGGACAATCCTATCTATATGCCAGCAAGCTTGGTCCAAAAGCTTACACACTAGTTGATCTTGGCCATCATTTGCCAAATGCCAACATTGAGCAGATTGTTTCTCTTTTGTTAATGGAAAAGAAACTTGGCGGCTTTCATTTCAATGATTCAAAGTACGGTGACGATGATCTTACAGTGGGTAGTATAAATCCTTACCAATTATTTTTGATCTTTAACGAATTGGTTGAAGGTATGGATGCACGAAAGATGGATCATGCTACCGACCTGGGCTGGATGATTGATGCCTCTCACAATGTCAAAGACCCGCTCGAAGATTTATTGCAATCCGTAGAAGCCATAATGATTGCCTATGTTCAGGCGCTTCTTGTCGATCGCAAAGAATTAAATAAAGCTCAGGAAGCCAATGATGTAACACGGGCACAGGAAATCCTCCAGCATGCTTATCGTATTGATGTGCGACCATTCGTTGCAGAAGCCCGACTGCGAGCAGGAGGAGCACTTCATCCGCTTCAGCTATTCAGGGAGGGAGAAATAAGAAAACGCCTTACTGCAGAAAGGGGATTAAAAACAATTGCTACTGGCCTATAAAATGCCCATTCCTGTTATCGCGATATTCGACATCGGCAAAACCAACAAAAAGGTTTTTCTATTTGATGAAACTTATTCCTTACGATTCGAAAAATCAGATCAGTTGCCTGAAATCAAAGACGAAGATGGATTTCCATGTGAAGATGTAGAGTCTCTTACCCATTGGGTTGAGAATACCTTTTCAGAATTACTGAAGTTGGCTGACTTTGAAATAAGAGCAGTCAATTTTTCGGCACACGGAGCAAGCTTTGTTAATGTAGACGAAAACGGAAACCCCGTAACACCGCTTTATAATTATCTCAAACCGTATCCGGAGGATCTTCAGAAAACATTTTACGCAAGTTTTGGTGGAGATCGTTTTCCTATCATAACAGCATCTCCCGTGCTTGGTCACCTAAATTCAGGAATGCAATTGTACTGGCTAAAGAAGCAAAAATCTGAAGTCTTCAAAAAAATAAAGTATGC
>JAENVX010000219.1 GCA_016650355.1 Bacteroidia bacterium
CAGCTACACTTCAGCATTTTGGAAGAATTGATATCCTGATAAATAATGCAGGTGTATCCATGCGTGGAATAACCGAGCGGTTGTCACCTGAAGTGATTTCTACTGTTTTTAAAATAAATGCCATCGCACCTGTTATGCTTGCGCAAATGGTGTTGCCTCACATCAGGCAAACGAGAGGAAGCATTGTGTTTATTTCCAGCCTGGCCGGTTTGCGAGGGCTTCCCTTCATTGGTGTATACTGTGCCGCTAAAATGGCGCTTACTGCTATTGTTGAATCGTTGCAGATTGAAAATCATTCTAGTGGAATTCACATTGGAGTTGTTCATGTTGGATACACAGAAATAGAGAGGGGAAAGACTGTCATCGGTGTAAATGGAGAATCAGTAAGCCTTCAAGAGCGGCAAGGATTTTTTACTGCGACTACAGAACAGGTAGCAAGAAAAATTATACAAAGCATTTTGATCCGAAAGAAGAGAACAATCATCGGGGTGCCCGGAAAGCTGTATTCTTTTCTGGTACGCTACTTTCCTGAATTAGTTGAATGGATGGTTAGGCGCTCCTATCAGAAAGCAAATAAATTTTATCAGTGATGATGATCTTGATCAACTCGAATCGTAATCCTGTAGTTATATTGTCCATCAAGGGTCTCGCTCTTTCGTGTTTTATTCTTTTTTTGATTACCAATGTTGGCCATGCACAAAGTAACTCTATGGGCAGATCATTCAAATATTACAATGCGCATGATAGGCATTCTCTATTCCTCGAAAATGAATCTCGTTCCTTACCTGGCGAAAAAGATTCAACATATTCGATTACCATAATCGTTAAGAACATACGCAATAAGGAGGGTGTTATTCGCTTTAAGTTTTATAATGATAGTACTCCTTTTCCGCATGACAAAGGCTTCTTACGGATAGTAATTAGGAAATCAGAGTTGATCAACGACATTTTTACGGCCACGTACTATGGCTTCACATCAGGTTATATGGGCATTGCATTGCACGATGATGAGAACTGCAATAAGAAATTGGATTTTGGTTGGTTTCTTCCAAGAGAGGGATATGCTTTTTCAGATTATTATCACACCCGACTTCAAAGGCCCGACTACTGCGATTTTCGTTTTCTGCTGAATGAAAATAAGGTAGTGGTTATGAGGATGAAGTATCATTAAGGAATTAGGAAGGCATTTAATGCTTTAAGAATTGGGTACCATCAGATTGTGAATAGCTTTTTTTGCAACTATTGTGTTATTAAAACTCAAGGATTTGCAAAAAACGCAAATCTCCCGGGGGCCGCTTAAATACCCTTGAGTTTGTGCAAAAACCAATTTTACCAACTGCAAAGAATCAAATTGAGAGGCTATGACACCTAAATACTTTTGACCTATCAATCGGTAAAGACAAGTGTAATTCACAAACTAAAAAAGAAAACTTATGAAAACCAGATTATTTGTTATCGCATTGCTCGCTTTCGTTAGTCATTTTTGCTGGTCACAAGACTTGATTACCTACAAGAATGGGAACGAAGCAAAAGGAAGGGTTATCGAGGTGACCAGCACAGAAGTAAAGTTTAAAAAAGAAGACAACCCTGATGGACCTGTATACTCCATGTTAAAGTCAGAGATTTTTATGATCCAATATGCCAATGGAAATAAAGAAGTCTTTACAGATAAGCCCATATCAAAAGTAACAGATAGTAAAGAAAAGATGGCTCTACCACAGTACGATGAACGCTTAAAATTCTCGGGTCCACGCATTGGATTTACCATAATAGGAGGTGGCATTGCTGCCGATAAAATTCGTGACCGCGGAAAGACACCGTTCATAACGCAGTTTGGTTGGCAATTTGAAACCAGGATTTTCACATTAAAGGATGGCACTTCAGGATTGTTTGAATTTGTACCACTCATTGGGGGCATGGAACAAGGTATGTTCCTTCCTAGTTTTAGTGCTTTGTTTGGGATACGCGGAAAAAAAGGTACTGAATTTGCGTTTGGCCCTAACCTGTCACTCACAGGGGCTGGTATGGTGCTCGCAGTTGGCACCTCCTTTCATAGTGAGAATGTGTACTTCCCCATCAACCTAGTCGTGGTGCCATCAGTGAGCAGGTTGGAGGATCAATACGACTCTAACAGCATGTACAGCCAAGAGCCAACTCGCACTGGTGTAAGAGTAAGCTTGTTGATTGGTTTTATGACTCGTAAAAGG
>JAENVX010000220.1 GCA_016650355.1 Bacteroidia bacterium
ATCAACACTTAATTCACCAAGCAATTCGGTATCGGCAAGCCACGCCAGCTTTTTGTAAGTTATTTTTAAATCGCGATATAATTTGGCTATAGCGATAAGCTCATTTTTAAATTGAGCATCTGTCGGCTCTTTCAGCCAACGATGCTCCAAAACAGGAATTGAGTCATCCAGTTCGCAGTTTATTAATTCATTGCGATATATCTCAATAATCATTTAGCAACCTGGCAAACGGTGAATTTAATGATGATACTAATATAAAGATCTGGCAATTGCAAAGAAAGGAGATTTCAAAACTCCACCCTGTAAACTAATATTGGGATTAGACCAAGTTGAAATTTTGTTTTCACCGCCTGAAGGTAAGTGTCATAATAATTATAAGCCACGTTTTGTGTGTTCAACAGATTTTGAATGTCGAGAGCAAATGTGCGCGTATAACCTGGTTTATTTTTTCGCCAGCTTAAACGAAGGTCCATTCTAAAATAATCAGGAAGCTGCTGAGAATAGCCATTTTGATAATTATACTGTGTACTTCCAATTAACGCTGAAAGTGCTGGATCGATTGGTGCTTCACGTAAGCCGCCTAAATATAAAATTCTTGAATTCAATCCAAATGTATTACGTTTCTTTTGCCACTCTTTGCCAGCAAGGAAACTGCTGGTGAATCTTCCATTAAACCGTGTATAATAGCCAATGGCATTATATTCAGATCTGTACAAAGAGCCACTAACCATAAAATAAATCTGACTATAATATTTCTTTTCCACATAGGCCTCTACGCCATAGTTCAAACCCTTTCCGTTGTTCTGAAGTCCCTGTCTTGAAAAATCTTCAAACTGATTTAGCGTTGAATAATTAAGTGTAAAAGGTTGACCCGGTACATCGAACACTTGATGATAGTAAACATTCGAAACCACCTTTAAATCTTTAGCAAATACGTACTTAAACTCTGTACTGAATTGATGCGCCTTGGTTAATTTCAAATCCTGATTTCCAAGTTGTAGATACGTTTGCAATTGCTGCCACTGACCTGTCAATCCGTATGAAAGTGTTAGAGACCCTTTTGGAAAATAATGTGCTAGGCTTGCCCTGGGCTCAACCGAGGTTGCGTTGTTATAAGTAAAATTCACATAGCGAAGTCCAGCATTTAATTTCCAGGAGGTGCCAAAACGTTGTGTCCAAGTTGCGTAAGGCTGCAACATCAGGCCACTCACCTTTCCATCAACAGATGGATAGAATATGTCAAAGTACAACGGTGTAACTATTGTCGAGACTAATTTACTATCGAGGTAATTGACCATGATACCCGTTTCCAGAGTCCCCTTTGAACTAAGTTGGTAAAGTGCTTTCAAAAAACTCGAGAAGAGAAGTTTGTCGTTTGAATATTTATCTGAATAAATGTAAGGGTAAGGAACCACAGCACTTTGCGCATTTCGTTCCTGAGTCTGACCAGAGAGTGATCCGCCCACGCTCAAGTTAAGGCGATCAAAAGACTTGAATTCATTCACAAACCCAATTCCATAAACCTTTCCATCATAGTCAATGTCATTTCTATCCTTCTCTTCCTTCCACTCATCAACAGGTTTTGCTTTAAACTCATTTGAACTTAAACCCCCAAAGCCAAAGACTGAAAGGTTGCCACCTTTCTTTTGTTGCTGATCCAGATGAAATGAAAAATCCTGATAATTGATTATTTCATCACCAAAATTCACACCCATTTGAGACAGTAAGCCAACTGTGGAGTACCGATAGTTTGCCACGAAGGAAGTTCGGTGGCTTTTATCGATGGGACCTTCAGCCGCAATATCCAACCCAATAAGGCTTGCCTGAGCTGTGTACTGCATCTTATTTTTATTTCCAGCCCGGAGTTTCATATCCATCACACCCGAGAGCGCATTCCCATAACTGGCGGGAAAAGCCCCTGAATAAAAATCAGTCTTATCCAACAATTGTGCACTCAATATATTTACACCACCACCATTTGCAGCAGGCTTGTCAGTAAATGTTCCGGCATTTGCCGTATGATTTGGACCCACAATGTCCAGGCCCTGTAGTCGCCAAAGTAACCCGTTAGGTGAGTATCCTTTCACAACGATAGAATTGCTTTGATCGTTGGTCGCGATAACTCCAGGGTATGATGTCGCCATGCGAACTGGATCAAAAAAATTAGCAGGAACACGCAATGACTTTTCCAGGGAAATAGAAGTGACTCCTGCATCTGTTTCATTGGAGTAGGCTGTTATCTCCACTGTTTGTAAAATTGTCGAAGATTCGGATAAGCTTAAATTAACAATAGATTGCTTCCCGGAAATAACGAGTAGCTCATCTTCAAAAGAACTAAATCCAGTAAAGGAGATGGAAAGCTTGTATCTATCTGGAGCAACATTCTGAATAACAAAATTACCTAATGAATCTGTTACGGACCCAGCAACGAGTTGTTCTGATTTGAAAATCGAAACGCTAGCCCCCACTAAAGCTGTTTTCGAAATTTGATTCTTTACTGTACCGCTAATGGTTTGGACAAGACCTTGGCCTTGCGTTGAAGTTGATGTCAGAATTGAAATCGCAAATACAAATAATGGTCTCAGTATCTTCATAAATAATAAATAAACCCCACCAAAATGTGAGGTTACAAAGCTAGAACAGAAATCGTCTATTTCATTACTATTAAAGAATCGTCTTTAGGTAATCAATTGATTTCTGCGCACTCTCCAATGGAGAAGATGGATAGTTCTCCTGCTCAATGTAAAAACGCTTCATACCTGATTTTTTTGCATTCGCAAACAAGGCAACAAAGTCAATTGATCCCGTGCCAACGTTGGCATTATCATCCTTGTTTATTTTATCCATGTCCTTTATATGCCAGAGCTCAAATCTTTTTGGATACTTTTGAAAGTAAGCAAGAGGATTTTTACCTGCATTCACAACCCAAAACAAATCCATTTCCATGCCTACTAATTTCGGATCAAGACTATCCAACATCACGTCATATACCACCTTGCCTTCCACTTCAGTAAACTCAAATGCGTGATTGTGATAACCCATCCTCAATTTATACTTCTTCGCTACCTCTCCTGCTTTGTTGAGTGAATTACAAGTCACCTTCAATGCATCTAGCGAACTATAATATTTTTTATCCATCCAGGGAACAACTACATACTTTTGTCCCATTTCTTGAGCATCAGCACAGGCTTTCTCCCAATCATTTCCGGTTGCCAGTTCAATTCCATAATGGCCACTGGTTACTTTCACTCCTAAACTCTTTAGATAACTTCCAAACTCTGTCGCTGGCATTCCAAACAAACTTCCGTCTTTGTATCCGTAAGTCTCAACTTCAGCATAGCCCATTGCTGCAACAGCACTTAATGTGCCCCTAACATCCTTCATTATCACGTCACGCAAGGTGTACAACTGCAACCCGATCGATTTCTTTCCTTTTGCTTCCACAAAAAAAGAAGGAATTGTCAATAGGCTCATCGTGGCTACTGCAGAGGTTTGAATAAATTTTCTACGATCCATACATTTTTTGTTTGATTATTATTTACTTAAAGACAGTTGACTGAGCATGAATAAATTTCCATCACCAGCTCTTTCGTTTTTGAAAATCAATATAATATTGTGTTTACCCGATACTCCATTAACAGAGATTCCAGAAGGTCTCATGAATATTCCACTTTGCACCTCCATTTTAGGCGCGTTCGCAAAACTTACAGACCCTAAACTTTTTCCCTCAGCGGAATCTAACCTCACATTAATCTCTCCGCCCTTCATCTGACCCATTTCGACCGTAGTAAAATTAAGTTTATTTACACTTGTGAGGT
The DNA here is from genome assembly GCA_016650355.1 of Bacteroidia bacterium. Classification (GTDB taxonomy): domain Bacteria; phylum Bacteroidota; class Bacteroidia; order Cytophagales; family Cyclobacteriaceae; genus ELB16-189. The sequence goes on from JAENVX010000220.1 coordinate 3,819, forward strand.
CAATGTCCGTAAATGTAATTGATGAATTGTGTTTGATGTTCTCCACAAAATCATACCCTGCCGCATTCGCCTTTCTAATACCTCCTTTCAAATCGGTTGCTTCAGACATTTTTAAGAAAGGTGATTTAAACATAAATTGTCTAGTGGTGGAAAGTGAAGGCATTCCATTCGCGCCATTGTCTTCATAGGAGGCTGTAATCACATAAGCACTTTGTGGCTCTATTCCTTTTTCAGGCGCAGCTGCAAATCTAACAACTCCTTCCAGCGGTAAGGTTGCTACTTTCCTTTCATTGGCAAGCGTTAATATGTATTCCAC
>JAENVX010000221.1 GCA_016650355.1 Bacteroidia bacterium
AGGCTTGTAATTTTCATGGGTTTGTGGGTTTAATCTCCAATTTTACCACATTTTTTACTTTACTTAAAGGATCGGATTTCTTTATTTTCTTAAATATTGAGCTGATGATTCTAAAAACATGACTTAAAGGCTTCATACAGGTCTCAGTGAAACTATTTGGCTTATAGATTTGGAGCCATAAGAGCCGTCTAGGTAGGATTATTGGAGCTGCATCTGATTAAAGTATGGATCAATTTCACGGAAATCAACTATAATGCAGGTGGCAAATTATGACTGTGAAAGTATTCTAAAACAATCATGGTCTAATGTGATATCATCTAGATCATATCATCAATCTCAAACAACAGTATGACCAGCATCTGTCAATATGTGTTTAAATACGCAGCCAGTATTTTTATATTAAGCCTTCTCTCTGCGCTCGCGTTTGGTCAGCAATCGGGCTCATTCGTTGCATCCGATCCTGCTACTACAATAACCAAGGCCTCCATCGATGCAGAGTCATATTTTTTTTACGGAGGTGCAAGATATTATGCCATGCGCTTTGGATACTTCTATGGGCTAAAGAATGATCGCCACCAACTAGGTATGTCCTTACCTTTTGTTCACACCATCTTTGAAGCTGATTATGCTGGCTTTGAAAACACAACGGGGATAGGTGATCTTAAGATGAACTATTTATTTGTTCCATATCAGAAGAAAAATACAATAGGCTTGGAGAAGGTCACTGGGTCATTTGAGGTAACAGCACCCACGGGCGAGTACAGATTAGGGAGAGGAGCTGGAACATGGCTGTACAAGCCAGGTCTGATATTCACAATGCGGTCTTCATCAGAGATTGTATTCTATCCTGAGATAAAATTTCAGATTTCTGGGGGCGATGCGAATAGTCAGGGAGGAAGTGATGGTTTACCAGATCCTAATGATCCGGATAAGGAAAAGAGGTTGCAAAATTTGTCTGTCTCATTACCCATGGTAGCTCAGGTTAGAGATTGGGATGGATGGTTTTCTCTGAACTTGATGTATGCATATTCACTCACAGAGCAAACGAGCTTCTTATTCCTTCGAACAGATTTTGGAGCAATGATCGGAACCAATACTGCCGCCTCATTAAGGATTATAAAATTCATTGCAGGCCAGCCCAGATTAAATGTAACTGTTCAGGCAAATCTCTCTTTTTTCTTACGGTAGTAAGTCTCAGCGTTTGAGTTGCCGAAGGGTAACCATTTGCCCTCGTTCCGGATCCCAAAGTTTAAGGCGGAAGCATTTAATAATCTCGGTCAATTCCCATGATGTTGTTGGGGCGCTTCCAAGTTCGGGCATGCTCCTCAATGTTTCCAGCAGTCGATAAAATGGAATTCTCGAGTTCAGATGATGCACATGATGATATCCTATATTTCCCGTGAACCATTGCATAACGGGGTTCATTACCATACAACTGGTTGATGCCATTGCAGCATAATCATAGGTCCAACTGTGATTTTCCTGAAACTTAGCCCCAGGAAAATTGTGCTGACAATAGAAAAGATAAGAGCCTGTGGCAAACGCAAGAAAGAAGGGTATAAACCAACTGATAAGAAAAGTGATGGAACCAAGAAAATACCAGATGGTTGCTGCTGCCGCGATGTGAAAAATCAATGCGATAAATGAATCAAGATGTCTTGCAGGACTTTGAACAAATGATTTCAAATTGAGCCAATAAATGAACAAGGTAAAATATCCAAAAATTATTGTTAGCGGATGGCGGTTCAGAAGATAGATTCGCTGTTCTTTTTTTGATAAATGCAAAAAACGATCTGTTGTAATAGTTGGATACGATCCAATTCCTGTGATGGTCAATTTAGAATTGTTGTTATGATGATGTTCGTGCGATCTTTTCCAGATTGTTTGTGGTGCCAACAAATAAATTCCAACAACTTGCATTAACCATTCTGCAACAGTTGAACGCTGAAGTATAGCACGATGCTGATAATCGTGATAAATCACAAACATTCGAACGTAAAGCAGACCACATAAAATACTGAATAACAAACGCACAGAGATGGGAACGCTATCGAATAAAGTAATGCTAAAGGCTAAAATTGATAAAAGGATAGTGCCCAGTATTTCTATCCAACTCCGTACCCTATTTTCCCCAGTAAATTCCTTGCTTGCTGCGATTAACTCTTTGCCTGTCCGCATAAAATACGCTGTTCTCTCATTAGCCTAAAAATTTCAGCAAAGGTAAGCAAATCTGTCAACCGATTTTACTGAAATTCAGTTTGCTGGGCGCACATGCTTCCACCTGCGATGTGACCAAAGCCAGATGGAGGGGTCAAGAATTATTTCTTTTTCAAGGCGGGTCATAAAGGTTTGTGAAATTTCATTCTCAGTGGTTTCCTTTGGTTGGGAGAAGAGAAGTTCAGGAGTTACCTCGTAATACCCCCTCCGCAATCGTTTTACATTCATGTAAACGACAGGATAATCAAATTTAATTGCCAGTTTTTCAGGTCCCGTAAAGACAGCGGTATCCTGATTTAAGAAAGTGGTCCAATACGCTTTGTCGTGCGGAGCAGTTTGATCAGCGATGAAAGCTGTAGCTGTTATCTGCTTTCTATTTGCCACCATGTCACGTAAGGTAAGGTTTACGGGAGTGATGCGAGTTCCGAATCTGGTGCGCATCCCCACCATCATTTTTTCAAAATAGGTATTTGTAAGGGGTCGATAAATTACAACCAATTGGAATTTTGTTCCGAGCGTAAAACTGGGACCAGCCCACTCCCAGTTGCCGTGGTGGCCCATCACAATGATGAAGCTTTTTTTCTCTTCGTACAATTTATCGAGCCATTCTTGGTTATGAAAGGTGCAACGATCTTTAGACTCTTGCTCTGTCATCTTAAGTGTTTTCAACGTCTCCAATGTCAAGTCACAGAGATAACGATAATAGGATGTGACAAGAGAATTAATTTCCGAAGGACTTTTGTAAGGAAATGAATTGCGAAGGTTAGTAATAACTACTTTCTGTCGATACCCTGTGAGCCGAAATATGTAGTAAAGAATATTTGAAACTTTATAAAGTGCGCCAAAAGGTAAAGATGCGATGATGTAAATGAAGGGATAGACAAGGTAAAATGAAATTGCTTGCATGCTTAAATTGCTAAATTAATCAGAATTCAATTGAAGTCAGTGGTTATGATCACTTACATGGAAAGAATGACGAAACGTTGCAATAGCATCCTTCAAGACTTCCTTATTGTCGATGAGGCACAAGCACAATTGTTGAAGCCAAGTGGCTTTGCCAATCCTAAGCTCAATCACAGACCTTAACAACTGCCTTCCCTTTTACTTTGCGATTGATTAATTCTGTGAGTGCCTGAGGTGCGGTTTCTAGTGTAAATATTTTGTGAATGTGTTGCTTTATCTTTCCATTCTTATGCAGTGAAAGAAGTTCTACAATGTTCTTCTGATTGTCCTGCGGTTGCCGTTCAGAAAAGCTTCCCCAAAATACTCCTACAATTGAGCAGCCCTTCAATAAAGCGAGGTTGTTAGGAAACATAGGAATGTCCCCAGATGCGAATCCAACTACCAGATATCGTCCCTTCCAGGCTATCGATCTTAAAGCAACTTCTGACAGATCACCTCCGATGGGATCAAACACAACATCAGCTCCTCTTTCTCCCGTTATCTCTTTAACCATTTTTCTTAAATCTTCTGTACTATAGTTGATGGTAAAGTCAGCTCCTTTCGCTTTGCATAGTGCAAGTTTTTCATCGGTCGATGCAGCAGCAATAACAGTAGCCCCCATCATTTTACCAAGTTCAACGGCAGCTAATCCAACACCGCCAGCAGCACCAAGTACCAGGAGGGTTTCGCCCGCCTTTAGGACTGCGCGATCTTTCAGGGCATAATATGAAGTTCCATACGTATACAATGTAGCGGCTGCGGAAATAAAATCTAAGTCTACGGGGATTAAAAACACCCTCTTTGCATTAACGACTACCTCTTCTGCAAATCCACCCCATCCACACAGCGCTATTACGCGATCTCCTTTTTTCAGATGGTTTACTTTCTCACCTACCTCAAGGATTATTCCAGATACTTCACCGCCCGGTGCAAAAGGGAGCGGAGGCTTAACTTGATATTTGTTTTGAATGATCAATACATCCGGAAAATTTACCCCACAAGCCTTCACTTGGATGAGCACCTCATCTGCCGCAATCTTTGGAGTAGGGACTTCAGATATCTCCAATGTTTCAGGCAATCCATACGATGTGCATAGTAAAGCTTTCATTATAGGCAATTAGTTTTTTGAAAGTTCCGAAAACGTTTTAATGCTTTCTGCATACTTGTTAGAAATTTATGGCAATCGTTTGACGCGAAAGTTTCCAAAACTTCCGGTATTTGATAATGAACTGTGTGTGTTAGAGGAAAATTATGGTTTGTATTACCGGTGGCATACAAGGGTTTTCCCATTTTCAGAATAAGGGCAAACCAGTACTACTAAAATGGATTGTTGTAAGGAAAATATAATGTGGGCCCTGCTGGGAACGATCCAGCGACCCTCAGATTATGAGTCTGATGCTCTAACCAGCTGAGCTAAGGGCCCTTGAATTTCTAAAAAGAATGCAAGTTTAGAGATTTAACATTGATTTCACAATTTACGTCTCCCACAATTGGGTAAAAGTTCTCTAATAATCGGAATACTGTCGAATTCAAGAGACATATCATATCCTTTGAATATTTTACGTTTTATTTGCGATTCAAAATATACGGAAGATAGTTAATGATTGCTCCAGATATTAAGAATGTCATCTTCGACCTTGGTGGAGTGATTATTAATCTATCCACACAAACAACTGCAAATCAGTTTGCACAACTCGGTGGTATTTCTGTGGAGGAGGTGAAACATCGCATGATGGAGTCAACTGAGTTTCATGACTATGAAAAAGGATTGATTTCTGATATCCAATTTAGAGAGATTGTACGCGAAATGCTCCAAATTGGGGCATCTGACAGTGAAATTGATAGGTGTTGGAATGCAATGTTGTTGGATATTCCACTTGAGCGCATTCAATTATTGGAACGTATCAGGGATAAATACCGTATTTTTCTTTTGAGCAACACGAACGAAATTCACTTGACTTGCTTTACAGGAATTGTAAAAAAGGTGACAGGCAAATCATCTTTAGATTTGTACTTTGAAAAAGCTTATTACTCACATCGAATGAAAATGCGGAAGCCTGACCGGGCAATATATGAGGTTGTGCTTGCTGAGAATAATTTGAATCCACTACATACTATTTTTTTAGACGACAATCTTTTAAACCTTAAAGGAGCCGAACATTGTGGCATTAAAACTTTTCACGTGCAGCATCCTGACTTAATATTTACGCTCTTTCCATGATAAAAGAACTCAAGCAACCGCTAATACATCTTTCCCTATTTATACTCACCTTTATTACCACCACTCTTGCCGGGGCAGAATGGACGTACGGAAAATCGGTGTTCATGACAGGTTTTTCATGGCAGGATTTCGTTAGTGGCATGTCTTATTCCATTCCTTTTCTGTTGATCCTTACTGCTCATGAATTCGGTCATTATTTTACGGCAGTCCATAATAAAATAAAGACAACCTTGCCCTACTATATTCCTTTGCCACCGCTTGGTTTTATGTTTGGAACACTGGGAGCGATTATTAGAATAAAAAGCCATGTGAAGTCTAAGCAGCAACATTTTGATATTGGCATTGCCGGACCTATTGCTGGATTTATTGTAACTCTTGGAGTTTTATGGTATGGATTCATAGAGTTGCCACCACCTGAATATATTTTTCAATTTCATCCTGACTATGAAAAATATGGCCTTGACTACGCAAACCACGTTTATCAGGAAGGAAATCTTTCACCTGGTACTGCCGATGTTATCCTGGGAAAAAATTTGCTGTTTATCTTTTTTGAAAAATTTATAGCAGATCCTGCCAGAGTGCCTAATGTGCACGAGATCATGCACTATCCTTTCTTGTTCGCTGGTTTTCTATCATTAATTTTCACAAGTATCAATCTACTGCCGATTGGCCAATTGGATGGTGGCCATGTAGTGTATGGATTGCTTGGCCATAAGGGGCATAAGCAGGTGGCGACTATAGTTTTTTTGATCTTCCTGTTTTATGCAGGACTTGGGTATATAAATCCCGCGCAACCAAATGAAGACTTGCTGTGGCAGATCCCGTTGTTTATCGGGTTTATGTATTTGAGTCTCACTGGACTTAAGCTATCCTGGAAGGATACACTTATGTATGCCATTATCATTTTTGCAGTTCAATACCTGATTTCTACTTTCTTTTATATGCAGGGTTACTCAGGCTGGTTGCTCTTCGCATTTATTATTGGCAGATTCATTGGCATTTCACATCCACCATCAGATATTGAAGAACCATTAAATGATGAACGGAAAATTTTGGGATGGATTGCACTAGCAATTTTTGTGATATCCTTCACGCCAAATCCAATCGAGATTTTGATGGTGCCTACTGCCGCACCATAATTTTTTGAGCAGTTACTTTTTGTTTTTTAAAAAGTTTTAAAACATAAATTCCTGGAATCGGAAATTTTATCTCAATGCGCTTTTGATCTTCCCATGTTGATTCTTCATGCTCAAATATACGACCGGTCATATCAACGATTTGCACCAGTTCGGTTGAAGCCGGCACAAAGAATGTTCCAGTACTTGGATTTGGGTAGGCTCGCTGAACTATTTCAGTGGGTTCATTGATTGCAGTATTAACGCTATCACCTTTTCCAAAGGCAGGCCTTATCATCAGACTTCCTTTTACATTTACATTCTGGCTCCAGGTGCCGTTGGAATTAAAAAACATCTTATCACCTGAGTCGGTATTTTTGTCCAAACCAATGGCAATGATCGTTGAAGATATTTGCTTCAATGCAATATAGAATTTTTTGTCTATGCCAATCGGTCGCGTAAGAGTGTGTCTCCACATTTTGTTTTGCTGCGAGCGTTGGATAGTGATGTTTTCTGTATAGAATAATGATCCGGGGCTATTGGTTAAGTCTCGAAGAATCTGCAATTGCATAACCTGGCTTGTTTCATCACCAAATTTTGGAAAATACATGTCAACCCTAACAAGTGTATCAAGCTTGTTCGTGTTTAGTTCGAATAGATAGGCCATCATTGATCCAGGCTGAACGAGAGACGCACCATATTCCGCAGTACCATCATCGTAGGCATAATAGTCTGATAAAATATACTCAGCACGTGTCGTGTCGTTGTATCTAAAATCAATTGGTTGGTATTTCAGTACATCATAATCGCCATCCTTTTCTGGAGTTTCATTGTCTTTTGTGGAAAGACCGAGCTTAAAGAGTATATGAATTGAATCTGCATTTGAGTTAAAGAGATCCGGTGTAGGGGTTGTTTTAACGGTAAGAACTGAAACTGAAATAGGACTTATATTAAATCCTGGTTCTTGCTTTGTGTCAAGGTCTACGGTAACAGATTCGATTAGTTCTTTATTTTTTACTGTGTTTATGGTTGCAGTGGTGGTATAGTTAAAGGGTTGCTCATCAGGTGGAAGGCTAGGATCGGAATCGTTTATTGATTTTAAATTAAAAACGGAAACCGAAGGCTTTATCGTATTGCTTACAGGATCAAGCAAGAAATGCCTCAGAGGCATTGAGTAATATTTATTGAAAAGCGAAGTAGGTGAAGTTGTTATAGTTCGGTCTGGGTATGAAGTGTCAACAGGTGACCTGCCTTGATTTATGTATACGTAGTCCAGGTTCCAGGTATCGTATGGTCCTGATAATCTCCCAAAACTTTCGAAGCGGAATTGAAATCCATCATAAAAGTATTGATCCCCCGAAATCAGCAGAATACTAGAATAGAATTTGTTATCCTCTAATGTTCCGTCATTTTCAATCACTTTAATAATATTCCATTTGTCGTTATTATTTTTAATAGAAACGATAAGTTGATCACCAGCATCTGGTGGTTCACCGTTGCCTCGATACTGAAAATAAAAACTAAGGTAGACCGACTCTCGATTCAAAACATCTACCAAATCCATTCTGAGCGGCCTCGATACCAGCCTGTCGGCAATGCCCTTGGCTAATATATCGTTCACACTGTAGGGTTTCCCCAATGAGTCAATTCCATCAAACGTGGCTACACCTATTGAAGGAGAGTTAATTCCTCTTCCATTATTCACCCACACAGATTTTCTTGTTTCCCAAAGCGTATCGAGTGGGTAAATAACGGAATCAGATGCGTATGAAAAATCGTCCCACAAAGGAAGTGGCATAGCTGAAAGTGCTTTTGTGCGTGCCGTAGAGACACAACATTTTACGGC
>JAENVX010000222.1 GCA_016650355.1 Bacteroidia bacterium
CATTATATCAACCCCTAAAAAAAAATCGCCTGCAAAATGACATCCAAAAATACCAATAGTAGCCATGGTACCACTTACCATGAGTGCGATGTGCGGTGTATGCAATTTTTTATTAACCGTGGCAACGCGCTTCGGAAAAATTCCATCTTCGGCCCAGGCAAACATTAAACGTGATACCGATAGTAACATAGCAGGAAGATCATTTAGTAACGATACAGCTGCGCCAGTGACAATGGCTATCGCCAAACCAGATGGGAGTAGGTAACTTAGCATGCCGGGTGCGGTTATGTCTTTGCCTAGTGCTTCTTGCGCTATAAAATTCCAGGGAATAGCATGATAAACAGAGGCTGTGAATAGCATATAGAAAATACCAACCGCCACCACCGAAATTAGTATAGCCAGCGGTAACGACCGCGATGGGTTTCGAGCTTCGCCTCCTGCTTGTGCGATGGAATCAAAACCAATGAAGCTGGAAAAAAGTAATGCTGAAGCTGAAAGAAAAGTAGTGAGATTGAATTTTGTGTTTTCGGGTTCAATAATGGTGCGCCCCTCTTTTGCCAAAAGTGCGGAGGCAAAATCCTGGTGGTTGTATAAGAAGCCAACCACGATTACAATCCCCCCAAGTGCAAACATCATAAACATAAGGGGTATTAGAGTTCTTTCGTATAGTTGGATTCCACGGATGTTTACAAATACAAACGTCCAAAGAAAAATAAGCGAAATGATTAACCTAACAATTCCTATACTAAGAACATTGGCTACACCATTCCAATCGAGGGCAACGGCAACGTCCCGTAAAAACGGTACAACAATATATGATACAGCACCAATAACAAATGACAATCCAAACCATTGTGAGAAACTGGCAGCAAATCCAAGATATGGATGAAGTGCACGACTTGCATAAATATAACTTCCCCCGGCCCGAGGCATTGCTGAACTTAAGATGATATAGGCAAAAGCTGCGAACACTGCAGGAATGGCTGCAAAAATAAAAGCAGGAAGAACATAAGGCCCAATGCCCGGTACACTGCGGTGGATCATGAAGGGTACTACGTTGATAGAAGCACCAATCATTGAACAGATACCCGTAGCGGCAAGACCAAGTAGACCTAGCTTACGCGATAGGCCTGTGACTGTGCTATTTGAATCTGTGATTTTACTTGTCACGCTACTCTCTCAACTTCACACGTAGCAGCTTCATATCTGAAGTGATGAAAAGCGTTTTGTTGTCAGGTGTTAAAGCGCAATTGGCGGTAGGGTTAGGCAATTTTATTTTGCCTAATACTTTTCCTGCTGCATTAAAAATCCAAACGCCTCCTGGACCAGTTGCGAAAATATTTCCTTTCGAATCTACTTTAAAACCGTCAGGCGAACCTTTTTCAAGTTTGGCTTCTGCGCCTGCATTGTAAAATATTTTTCCTCTTATTACTGCTCCCGAGTCACTCAATTCATATTCATACCAATGTACGCGCTCAGGATCCGAATTTGCGATATACATTTTCTTATGGTCAGGGGAAAGTCCGATGCCGTTGGGCCGAGTTAATGAATCAACAAGCAAAGTTACAGTACCATCAGCGCCAGCTTTATAAACTCCCTGGTAGGGTAGTTCTCTCAATGAATCAGCAGCTAGACCATAAGGAGGATCGGTAAAATAGATGTCGTTGTTATAGAAAACTAAATCATTTGGGCTATTGAATTTTTTACCATTGTAACCACCAGCGAGGGTGGTAAAATTTGATAGCGGTTGGTCCCATGAACCAATCATTCTAGCCACTCTTCTGTCGCCATGCTGGCATAGCAAGAGATTATCATCCGCATCCAAAGCAAGACCATTGGCCCCAGGCTCTCTACCACCAAGACCTTCCCCAGTGAAACCAGAAGGAGTAAGATACACTTCGACTCCTTTTTCTTCTGTCCATTTATGAATAACGTTTTTAGGAACATCTGTAAACAGCAGCATCTTTTGGCTTTCCACCCACAGTGGTCCTTCGCTCCAATCAAAACCTTGCCCCAAAAGTTCAACCTGGGCATCAGGCGACATAATCTCAGCCAACGAAGGATCAAGTTGTTCTATGTATCCTTCCTTATTGGATTCTTTAGTTGAACAACTGCTGGCGAGAACTATAAATGCGAGGAAGAATAATTTTTTCATAAAGCCTATTTTCAAGAAAATTAGGAAAAAATATTGATTCAATTATTGCGAATTGACAAATCGTGTTCCGTTATTTTATCAGAGCCTGTTGACGCATTGAAAAAAAATGTAAAGTATAGGCCAGTGGCACCAGCAAACCTGGCAATAAAGAAATTGGAAATTGTGTGACAATTGTATTGGATGGTTCATTCATAAAATATCGGAGAGGTGACGGCATTGAGAGAATTGCGATGACAACAATATTGACCAGCAACCCGAGGCAGAGTATGTTCCAGATTAAAATAGTTCGTTTGGAAATGGATTGTTTAGAAACCAGATAGGCGATAAGCATTGCTGAGATGCCCGATAGCACATCGAAGTTGAGACCCTCAAAGGTCATTTGAATTGGGACAAGATTCTTAATAAACAACGCCCATAATAATACCTCAACTAAGATTCGAAAAGTTTGAAGCCTGATTATGTTTTGAGGGAGCACATGAATAATTATTTCTCCAAAAGTTTTTGAAAATATGATCACCAATATTGTGATAAGAGGGATGGCAATGACTGGGAGTACATTAAATGGGAATATGCTGAAATTCCCCATCATTCCGGTCATTGACCAGGCACTAATAAATACAGTCCAAAGCAGTATGCCTAACAGAGACCTGTTGAAAATTTTATCCTGCTTACTTATTTCGATGGTGCTTTTAGCTAAACCCTTCTTAAGTTCTGCGAGAAAGAGGTAAATGAAAACGACTGTGATAAGTCCAAAGCCAATCTGAGTTAAAATATACATTGGAGAGTCCATAGCATAAAAGGTTAAATCCTTTATAAGAAGACAGGTTAAATTTAATTTATTTTATCAACTTTGAATTTTTTCAGACAGATAAATATTTTGAATGACCAACACATTAAATCTCCCCAAACGCCCAACTCGTAAGTTCATCCCTGAAGATTTTAAACTTACCACCTGGCAAGCTGTGAAACCTTTTTTTGATGATCTTCTCGCTCGTGAGGTAAGTACTCCAGCCATGTTGAAAAAATGGCTTCATGACCGCAGTGAACTTGAATCTATTTTATCTGAGGATATGGGCTGGCGTTACATACGGATGACATGCTTTACGGAGAATGAGGAATATAGAAATGCCTATCAGGATTTTGTCCAAAATATTCAACCTGAGATGGCACCTGTTTCCGACCAACTAAATAAAAAGGTAATAGCTTCTCCATTCCTAGCTGAGCTGGGAAAAGAGCCAGGTTACGATATGATGTTGCGTACACTTAAAAAAGATATTGAACTTTTTCGTGAGGAGAACGTGCCTTTGTATACTGAGATTAATACTGAAACTCAGAAGTATGCTCAAATTTCAGGGGCAATGACAGTTGAGTTAAATGGGCAAGAACTAACGCTGCAACAAGCCGCTGTCATTTTACAAGATACTGATCGCAGCAAGCGTGAAGAAGTGTATCGAAAAATAAATACGCGGAGACTTCAGGATAAGGTAGTTCTAGATGACCTTTATTCGAAGCTTATTAATTTAAGACATAAGGTTTCAACCAACGCTGGTTTTTCCAGCTTTAGAGATTACATGTTTAAGTCATATGGACGCTTTGATTATTCGCCCAAAGATTGTTTTAATTTTCATGAAGCGATCGAATCGGAAGTTGTTCCAATTCTAAACGAGTTAACAAAAGAACGAAAAGAGAAATTGAAAGTAGCGCAACTTAGACCTTGGGATAAGGCTGTTGATGCAGAGGGGAGGGAAGCGTTGAAAGCTTTCATAGATGGAAAAGATCTGACAGAAAAGTCAATCGAATGTTTTAAGAAGTTAGATCCGAACCTGGGTCAGTGTCTCTCGATCATGAAAGAGATGGGCCATCTTGATCTTGAATCTCGCAAAGGAAAGGCTCCAGGTGGATACAACTATCCGCTATCGGAGATAGGTGTTCCTTTTATTTTTATGAATGCTACCTCAACCATGAGAGATATGACCACCATTATGC
>JAENVX010000223.1 GCA_016650355.1 Bacteroidia bacterium
CGATCGTGCATTCACATTTGAAGATCAGCTCAATCAAATCACAGAAAAGCTAATGGACAAACCTATTAGTGCTTATGCGGGACCAGAGAGTAAAGGAATTATTCCCATGGTTATCCTAACTCCAACAGTTATAAATGATGGCCGAAAAATTTATATTGCCTCGCGGCCGGTATCATTCATGAACCAAGAGATCAGAAATTTTTCAGACTACACTTCTTCCAAGATCAGTGGCGTTGACTTCAACAGGTTTTTTGAAGATCACGGATCAGCAAATCTTCGTTTTCTTTCTGCGCTGCGTATGAGTGCCACTTTTCCGTACATCACTCCAAATACCACCTTACCCACTGAGCCACCTATTCAAATAATGGATGCCGGTATCTCCGATAATTTTGGGATGTCTGATGCTGTGCGTTTTACGTACGCCTTCAAAGATTGGATTTCAGAAAATACATCGGGTGTAATTTATGTGTCCATCCGCGACTCTCCAAAGCTAGCGACTATCATGCCCAATTCGGGGCAGACTATTATGGACGACATCACGCAGCCGATAAGCAGTGTATACAACAACTTTGAAAATTTTCAAGACATTGCCAGCGATATGTTAATCGGTCAGGCGCACTCGTGGCTAACTATCCCCATCGACAGGGTAGATATACAATATCAGGCCGAAAACTATACACCTATACTTCAGAAGATGGACAGCATACGGCAAAACAGTGCACGCGCGTCCCTGAGCTGGAGATTAACTACGCGCGAGAAGGATGGGATTGTCAATAATATTAATTCCACAAGAAACAGAGAAGAATTGAATAAGCTGAAAAGGTTGTTGGAGTAATCCTTTAGTAAAGTACACTTGTGGTTGGAAGATCAGACACCAAGATCATTGTAGATATTTGTCTTAAGACAACTTTTATAATTCTCGCTCTTTGTAATATTGCTGGTAATATGGATAAAAACGTTGGTCGACTTGATCAGGTTCTTAGAATCATACTGGGGCTTTGTCTAATATGGGCAGGACTATTTCCAATGAACGGTCTTCAATTATCCATCCCAGGAATATTTATCTCATTGATAAGCCTTATTCCGTTTTGGATGGCCATTACTAGAAAGTGCCCAGTATTTAAATTTTTTAACATCTCAACAATCCCCAGAAATAAACGTCATGAATGAAATCTATCAATCAGTCATACTGGCTCCTTGGCCATGGTATGTAGCTGGACCAATCATGGGTCTATCAATTCCCCTTCTTTTGTTTTTTGGAAATAAAATGCTGGGAGTGTCATCATCCATGCAACATATATGTGCTGCACTGATTCCAACAAAAGCAGAATACTTTAATTATGATTGGAAAACTGGCGCATGGAATATCGTAGTTGCCATTGGCATCGTTCTGGGTGGCTTGACTGGCAGGTTATTTATGCAGAACCCAAATCCAATAAATATAGCATCATCAACAAAATCCGATCTGCAATCTCTCGGCATTACCGACTTCAACGGAATGTTGCCTGTTGAGATTTTTGGGAATAACAACATCATGAGCTTTCAGGGATTCCTGTTTATCGTGATTGGCGGATTTCTTGTTGGCTTTGGTGTGCGATATGCAGGTGGCTGTACTTCCGGCCATGGCTTTATGGGATTGTCTATGGCAAGCAAATCCTCACTGCTGGCCATTTGCGCATTCTTCGCTGGCGGACTGATTATGACAAACCTGATTTTTCCATTGATTTTTTGATCCACATGAGATTCATAAAATTTTTACTCATAGGCTTTCTTTTTGGTGTAGCCCTAATTAAATCAGAAGCTATGTCGTGGTTTCGAATTCAAGAAATGTTCCGATTCCAATCCATCCACATGTACGGCATATTTGGATCCGCAGTGGCAGTTGGCGGACTGACTGTATTTCTTATAAAAAAATACAAGGTAAAATCTTTCCAAAACGAAGAAATCATTTTAACATCCAAGCCATTAAATAAAGTAGGTAATGTGCTTGGCGGATTAAGTTTTGGATTTGGATGGGCATTAACAGGCTGCTGTGTTGCTCCTTTATTTGTTTTGACAGGCTTCGGATCACTGGCTGCAGCAATTATGCTTCTAAGCGCAATTGGCGGTGTTTGGTTTTACGGAAGCATTCGCGAAAGGCTACCTCACTGATTTCTGATTTTATCAAATGACAAAGAAAGTTTCATAACTGTTATTTTACTCAACTCCTTTCCCCTTCAAAACTTTTCCGTTTCTTATTCCAGTATGTTTCCCATTGTCCACCGTTACTTCACCATTCACAATTATATAGTTGAATCCATTGGAATACGCGTGAGGATTGGTAAATGTTGCTGCATCGCCAACAATTTCTTCATCGAACACAACAATATCTGCAGCGAGGCCTTCACGAATTAATCCGCGGTCGCGGAGATTAAACTTTTGCGCAGGCAACGAAGACATTCTTCGAACTGCTTCCTCTAACCGAATTACTTTGAGTACACGGACATATCTCCCCAATACGCGCGCGTTGGAGCCGTAACCCCTGGGGTGTGGCATGCCTGACCCAAACTTAGCGATACCTGCATCAGAAGCCACCATATTGAAAGGGTATTGTAGTATC
>JAENVX010000224.1 GCA_016650355.1 Bacteroidia bacterium
TTCATCAGGTGAAAGAAGTTCGTTGACTCCATCCTCCATAAGCGATGACGATATCATCGCTAAGGGATAATATTTCACACTGTAGTTTGTGTAAAACCAGATTGAAATAAGTGTCTTCCTGAAGTAATTTAAGTGCTCACTGAATTTCGTGATTACGTTTTTGTCTTCACGCGACTCCAATCTTTTATCTGCCAATAAACTTTTCCTGTAGTAAGGTGGTTGCCCTTGCTGTCATGGATTTTTATTTCACACGGAACCACCACCGCTTCCTGAGATTGAAGTGGATTTACAATATTCACCTTCAACCATTCCTCCGAAATTTTAAATTCAGCAAAGGCATCCATCTTGCCCTGGTAATGGTAATCCATTTCCAGGCGTTGCATGATGAGGCGATATTTTTTCATATCCAGGTTGCTGAGCAACAAAAAGCCCGTTGCGAATTCTGAAATTGTGGCAAGGGCACAGGCATGCAATCCACGGATGTGATTAAAATTACTCCTGCGATAAGGGATAATTATTTTAAGTCTAAAATCCTCTATTTCAAAAACTTTAAAGCCATGTGGCTTATTAAAAGGGACCATTCTACCTAGCGACCAGTTAAGAACTTTCAAATAGAAGACTGAATGTTTCGCTTTTTCGAGTATTTTGCCTGCTTCAAACATTTATAATAGGTTTTATGATACATAACGCTTGCTGTTCTTTTACAAACTAAAGCAATCACAATGTTGGACCGAAACGTTGGCGCTCCTATCCACAAGTTTCCTTCCCTGGTTATCGCGATGATGTGTAATTGTCAGGCATACTAGTTACGATTTTAATCAAACATTAACATGAAAAAGATTATTGTTTTAGGCGCAGGGTTGGTTGGCAAAGCCATGGCCATTGACTTGTCCAAAAAATTTGATGTCACCTCCGTTGATATCAATGAGCAATCTTTGGCGGAAATTAAAAGCCGTGGAATTAAAACACAAAAAGCAGATTTTGCTGACCTACAAACTCTCGCCTCGGTTATTAAGCCATTTGATTTAGTCGTTGGCGCTGTGCCCGGTTTTATGGGATTGCAAACCGTGCGAACAGTGATTGAAGCCGAAAAGAATATGGTAGATATTTCTTTTTTTCCTGAAGATCCTTTTCAGTTGGATGAGCTGGCTAAAAAGAAAAACGTAACCATCATTACAGATTGCGGAGTTGCACCGGGCATGGGCAATATTATATTGGGATATCACAACAAGCGGATGAGAATCAATACTTATGAATGTCTTGTAGGTGGATTACCTTTGGTACGTGAATGGCCTTATGAATACAAAGCAGTCTTTTCTCCGATTGATGTTATCGAAGAATATATTCGTCCGGCTCGCTATGTTCAAAATAGTTCGGTGGTTATAAAAGAGGCCCTTTCAGATGCCGAACTTATACATTTCGATGAAGTCGGAACACTAGAATCATGGAACTCCGATGGCTTGCGCACACTGATAAAGACCATGCCTAACATTCCAAACATGATCGAAAAAACATTGCGCTATCCCGGATGTGCAGAATATTTAAGAGTGCTGAGAGAAACCGGATTCTTTTCTTATGATGCAGTCGATGTAAAGGGTGTCAACGTTAGGCCTATTGACCTAACGGCTAAACTCCTGTTTCCAAAATGGAAATTAAAACCTGGTGAGGAAGAATTTACAGTCATGCGCATACGTATCAGTGGAGATGAAGGCAGCGCAGCCAAAACATACGAATACAATCTGCTCGATCGCACGGAAAAAACAACGGGCACCTTATCGATGGCGCGAACAACTGGTTTCACATGTACCGCAGTGGTAAATCTGGTGATAGATGGGAAATTCAATCGCAAAGGAATCTGCCCTCCGGAATATTTAGGCGAGGATGAAACTCATTTTAATTTTATCGGTGCATACCTGAAAGAAAGAGGTGTACAGTATTCCATCAGGCATTGAGATTTGGACATTGATTATTTACAAAATGCGTAAGCTCACTGCCCAAATTATCCTATCTTGAAACCTTTTAAAGCACCAACAGAAACTCAAATGGTAGTTGAAAAGAAGCGCCCGAAACTTATCCATGCCTTAATTCCCATTGCTTCTCTAATTATTCTCCTCACAATTAATGTTATGGTGCTGGGTTCATCAGCCATAACGGGTGCTAATCAAATAGCCTTATTACTAGCTGCCGCAATTGCTGGTATCATCTCCTTTCGGCTCGGCTTCACCTGGAACGAAATTGAAACCAGCATTGTAAAAAGTATAAGTTCTGCTATGGCCGCTATGCTAATACTACTGGTGATCGGTTCGCTATCTGGCACGTGGTTGCTTAGTGGCATCGTTCCTGCCATGATTTATTATGGCTTAAAAATTTTAAACCCTACAATTTTTCTTTTTGCTGCCTGTGTGATCTGCGCAATTGTGTCGGTAGCAACAGGTAGTTCCTGGTCAACCGTAGCAACGGTTGGCATTGCGTTGCTGGGCATTGGCAAAGCCTTGGACATTCACGAAGGTGTAATTGCAGGAGCTATTATTTCTGGTGCTTACTTTGGTGATAAAATGTCTCCCCTATCAGACACAACCAATCTTGCCCCAGCCATGGCAGGCACGGATTTATTTACGCACATTAAATACATGATGTATACCACTGTACCTACAATTGTTATTACGCTAACAATTTTTCTTGTGTGGGGATTCACTTTGGATACTGCGACAACTGCCTCCGATTCAAGCGCTGTGTTGTTAGCTATTGAAAATAAATTCAATCTCAATCCAATACTTTTTATCGTACCGGTTTTGGTAATTGCAATGATTGTGAAAAAGGTACCAGCCTTACCTGCTTTATTAGTAGGAACATTACTAGGTGGTTTATGTGCTGTCATTTTTCAACCACAAATTATTGATCAGGTATCAGGCATTGAGGGCAACTACCTTAAATCATCATTCATAGCAGTTATGAATTCGATGACAACAACTGTTAACATCCAAACTGAAAATCAAATGATCACCGATCTGCTCACCTCCCGAGGGATGAGTGGCATGCTAAACACAATCTGGTTAATACTTTGTGCCATGATTTTTGGTGGCGTAATGGAGTCCTCTGGATTGCTCTACCGCATTGCGGAGGAGATCATCAAATTTGCAAACAGTACTGGATCCTTAGTAACTTCCACGGCTGCCACATGCATATTCTTTAATATTACAGCATCTGATCAATACATGGCCATTGCCGTTCCTGGTCGTATGTATGCCAGCACGTATAAAGAAAAAGGGTATAAGCCCGAACTGTTAAGTCGCACGCTGGAAGATGCCGGCACTGTAACTTCTGTGCTGATTCCCTGGAATACCTGTGGGGCAACACAGGCAAATGTATTAGGTGTGGCCACGGTGGCCTATGCTCCTTTTTGCTTCTTTTGCATTCTCAGTCCTATTATGACGGTGCTACAAGCCTATTTAAACTATAAGATTCGAAGGTTGAATGAACCCGTACACGCATAACGATCGCATTACAATCAGCAACGAAGAGATCAACGAGCTTCCACTTGGTGCCTTTGAAGGCAAGGTTGATCTCATCGACCAGGCCGAACAATTGGAAGAGTCATTTGCAGAAATTAAAAGACATGATGTGGTTGGGTTTGACACCGAAACGAAACCCGTGTTCGTAAGTGGGCAATACAACAAAGTATCGCTTGTGCAAATAGCATTACCAGAAAAAGTCTTTTTAGTGCGTCTAAAAACTGTAGGTATGGCACCACAACTTGTGCAGTTTTTTGAAAGTAAGAAAATAATAAAAGCCGGAGTTGCCCTGCGGGATGACATCAAAGCACTTCAGAAATTAAAACAGTTCAAGGCGGATGGTTTTTTTGAGCTGGCCGAACTCGCTAAAAAATCCGGGCTACAAGTGGAAAGTGTTAAAAAATTGACTGCTTTATTGCTGGGCTTTCGCATTTCAAAAAGTGCGCAAACCAGCAATTGGGAAGCCTCAATCTTTAATGAAAAACAAATAAGTTACGCTGCTACCGATGCTTGGGTTTGTTTAAACATTTATAATAGGTTGAACGGCCTTTAAGTAAAAACTCAAATGAATTTGAGGATGAACAAATTTCATTCGGAAATTTTAGAATGTATTAAACAAAATTCCGGCACCCCAACTCAACACACGTATTTGGATTCGTATCTGGGCAATAGCAACGCACGCTACCCCATTAACATGCCCACGCTTCGAATCATCGCGAAAGAATGGATTGCACTAAACAATCGCGTATCGGCAATAGAATTTCAAAAGTTTATTGATAGTTTAATTCGAGGAAAGTCCTCTACTGAAAAAACAATGGCGGGTATTCTCCTGGGCTATTCAACTAAAGAACAAAGGAAATTTGATCCCTCATGTTTTGATACGTGGTTAGAGCATTTGGTAGGCTGGGCAGAAATAGATTCCGTCTGCACCGGCCCTTACTCTACAACAGAAATCTACGGTAATTGGAAAATATGGAATCCCCTATTGGTTAAATTTTCGAAAAGTAAAAATAGTAGCAAAAGAAGGGCATCACTTGTCTTATTATGTTCACCTATGCGCAAGGCAGCCAATAAAGAAATTGCCCATTTGGCTTTTAGCAATATAAATAGATTAAAAGCCGAACGTGAAATCCTAATCACCAAAGCCATATCATGGTTGCTACGCAGTATGATCAAACATCACAAAAAAGAAGTAGCTGCCTACGTGAATGAAAATGAAGCCAGCCTGCCCGCCATTGCCTTCCGAGAAACCATGATTGTTCTAAAGACGGGCAAGAAGACTAAGTGATTCCTATTTTCTACTCGGTAATTCTCCTTCAGTCTTACCTCTGGTTGCTGGTTTTGCCATTCTGCCATTCCATACCAAAATAACTATTCCTGCAAGAACAAGTGGAATACTTAAAATCTGGCCCATGTTTAAAACCATGTCATCTTCAAATGCTTCCTGACTGATCTTAAA
>JAENVX010000225.1 GCA_016650355.1 Bacteroidia bacterium
ATTTGTGATATAACTGTTGTCGTTATATTCCAATGGCAGTGATTCAACATACTCAAATTCCCAATCGCGATCGGCAAAGTTAAATAATACGGTTTCATAATTCGTGTTGTAAACAGGTCTGGCTACAGTGATCTGCACATTTGCCGCAAAATTGCCAATGGATGGCATTTTATTGATGTTCAGGAAAATGCTGCAATTAATTTTTTCAAAATTCTTATAAGAATCATTAGTCCATTTTCGTGTGTTCAAAAATGTAGCAAAGGCACGCTCCATGTCTTTGAATACACTTCGATCGCTCGTTTGAATCTGATCAGCGTTGATTATTACTTTGCAATTCAACTCCTGCCCAAAGATTTGCATTGGGATCACGAAGAGAATGATGCACGAAAAAAGATTACGCATAAGCCTTTTCAACAATAGCATTAACGATATCGTCAGCTACTTCTTGCTTACTTTTTAAACTAAATTGCTTCACCTTGTTTTCACGGTCAATAATGCTGATCTTATTGGTGTCAATCCCAAATCCTGCTCCTTTATCATTTAGCGAATTGAGAACAATCATATCAAAATTTTTGGATACGATTTTCTTTTCAGCATTGGCGAGTTCATTTTCTGTCTCTAGTGCAAAGCCAACAATGAACTGCC
This sequence comes from Bacteroidia bacterium, assembly GCA_016650355.1. Classification (GTDB taxonomy): domain Bacteria; phylum Bacteroidota; class Bacteroidia; order Cytophagales; family Cyclobacteriaceae; genus ELB16-189. The sequence goes on from JAENVX010000225.1 coordinate 646, forward strand.
CCTTTTTCTTCAGTTTCCCTAACTCTGCCGCAATATCGGGTGTTTTGGCAAGCTCAATCATTAGATTTGATTCTGATTTCTTGATCTTTTGATGGGACTTTGACAAGGGACGATAATCAGCAACGGCTGCTGATAGCACGGTAATGTCGGCAGATGGAAAAATATCTTGGCAAGCCAAATACATTTCTTCTGCAGAAATGACGCTTTTAACTTCTATGTTGGGATGAGTTGTCACTTGAGAAGTTGGGCCAGAAACAAGTTTCACTATAGCACCTTGTCGGGCGAGGGATTCGGCTACAGCAAAACCCATCTTACCGCTTGAGTTATTTCCGATAAAGCGCACCGGATCGATTGCCTCGTGGGTGGGTCCGGCCGTAACCAGTGCTTTTTTTCCTTTTAATTTGGGCACCGAAAAAAAGCTATTCAGTTGGTCTACAATTTCTTCTGGTTCAGCCATTCTTCCATCTCCAACAAGGCCACTTGCCAGTTCTCCGAACCCAGGTTTAATCAAGTGATTTCCCCAATTAATTAGCTTGGAAATATTTGACTGGGTAGATGGATGTTTTAACATGTCCAGATCCATTGCAGGTGCAAAAAAAACTGGTGACCGTGCAGACAGATAGACCGCCAGAAGGAGATTGTCACAAATCCCAGTTGACATCTTAGCAAGAGTATTGGCACTTGTCGGTGCGATAACGATCGCATCAGCCCACAGGCCTAATTCCACGTGATTATTCCATTGGCCTGATTTATCCTTTACGAACTGAGTTAGTACCGGATTCTTTGAAAGGGTAGCGAGTGATAAGGGTGTGATAAAATCATGGGCTGAAGGAGTCATAACAACCCGTACATCAACGCCTGCTTTTACTAGTAATCGGATAAGAACTGCAGCTTTATAAGCAGCAATGCTGCCACTTACGCCTAGCACTATTTTCTTTCCGCTAAGCATGAATTAGACTTCAGCCTTCTCTGTTATTTCAGATGGAGTTCTAGCGATTAACTTACCATCCATAAATTCCTCAATTGCTGTGGAAGTAGGCTTAGGCATACGCTCATAGAATTTTGATATTTCAATTTGTTCACGGTTTTCAAAAACCTCTTCAAGATTGTCAACAGTGGTGGCAAAGTCAGCCAACTTACTGTTAAGCTCTTCTTTAATACTTACCGCAATCTGTCGTGCACGTTTTGAAATGATTACAACAGATTCGTAAATATTTCCAGTCTTGCTGTAAATTTTGTCTGTATCGCGAGTGATGATAGATGGATGAACTGCCATGAGTTTATGAATTAGATGATTTAGATTTATTTATTTTGGTTAAGCTTTCAGAATACATTTCCTCTGCTTCTTTTAAGTATTTACTGTCCGGAAAATTATCTACCAATTCCTGGTAAAAAACAATAACCGATGAGAATCGTTCAACCTGCAAAGACTGAAAGCTTTGGTTTGCAAATTTAAATTGAGACTGTACTTTCAGGTAGGCGAGTTCTTCCAGATAGTCTGAATCAGGAAAGTTTTTTTTGAAGTTATCGAATGAAATAACGGCAGCTTTATATTGTCGGAGCTTTAGGTATTGTTTTGCATTTTCATAACCTTTCCGCTCAAGTTTATTTTGACTTAGCACAATAGATTCTGCGGCCTTTTCGCGATATTGACTATCCGGATATTGATTTATGAAATTCTGCATTGCGTTCATCGCTTCAATGCTATTGGTTTGATCAAGATTTTGTGCCGGGGATGAAACGTAGAGAGAATACGCATACATAAAATAGGCTTCCTCAACCAGCGGGCTACGACCATAGGTTTCATAAAAAACCCTGAATTGATTTGAAGCCAATAAGTATGTCTTTTCGTAGTACTGGCAATAGGCAAGGTAAAACTCTACCTTTTCTCCTTCAGGGAGTCCTCTTACAATTGGTCTAATCTCTTCAAACAAAATAGCGGCTCTGTAATAGTCCTTTTTAGTATAATAACCCAACCCTGCCTCGTACTTGACTCGCCAATCCTCACTTTTTTGGATGTGCCGGAATTTGCTGCAGGAAGTAGCCACCACCAACAGGAGGAGCAATAG
>JAENVX010000226.1 GCA_016650355.1 Bacteroidia bacterium
AGCTACCGGCAAAATAAAGACAAGGTGGCCCAAGCTATCATTTACCGTAATCTAATCAGACATATGATACATGACATCACTAAATAAAAACAGAATAGAATCCATCGACCTGTTAAAGGGATTGGTGATGGTAATTATGGCCCTCGACCATACGCGTGATTATTTCCATGCATCAGCATTTCTGTTTAATCCAACCGATCCCACGCAAACATCGTGGCCAATCTTTCTCACTCGCTGGATAACACATTACTGCGCCCCCGCGTTTTGCTTTCTGGCCGGTCTCTCTGCCTTTTTTGTGGGCAAGAGAAAAACAGCTAGCGAACTTTCTGGTTTTTTATTGAAGCGTGGCCTTTGGCTTGTTTTTATAGAATTTACCATTGTAAACTTTGGGTGGTACTTTGATATTTATTTCAGCAACTTCGACTTCCTGGTAATCTGGTCATTGGGCATCAGCATGATTGTGTTAGCAGGGTTAATTCATTTACCCCGAACCATCATTTTAATTTTTAGTTGTGTGCTGATTTTCGGGCATCACCTGCTCGATAAGATTCATTTCGATGGAAGCCTTTTGTGGGGAGTTTTTCACGAGGCTCACATTTATTCATTTCCTAACGGGTTGCACGTTTACACGGATTATCCGATCATTCCGTGGATTGCAGTAATGTCTCTAGGGTATTATTTCGGTACCTTTTATGATCAATCATTCGATCAGGCCAGAAGGAAAAAGTTAATGAACATCATCGGGCTTTCGGCTATTGTTTTGTTTATTGTGCTAAACTGGTCAAATCTTTATGGAGACCCAGATGGCTGGATGAAATATGATACGCTTTCAAAAACAATGATGTCATTTTTAGATCCTCAAAAATATCCACCATCCCTACTGTATCTGCTTATGACATTAGGCCCTTCATTACTTTTTCTTGCTAATGTTGAAAACGTAAAAGGAAGTGTAGTAAACGTTTTTAGCATGTTCGGACGAGTGCCTTTTTTCTTCTACATCCTGCACATCTTTCTGATTCATTTGGTGGCACTGGTTGCCGCTGAAGCAACTGGTTTTGGTTGGCAAAAAATGATTTTGTCGAATTGGCTAACCGAAGTTCCCGAATTGAAAGGCTATGGTTTCAGTTTGTGGGCTGTTTATTTAATATGGGTTGGTGTAATTGTGGCACTGTATCCATTATGCAAAAGATTTGATGTATATAAATTGAACCACAAAGAAAAATGGTGGTTGAGCTATTTATGAAATAGTACGCCCCTCGACAATGATTAATATATGAAAAGATAGTTAAAGATACGTTTTCAAAGCCCACCACTGCCTAAACACCAATGTTGGCGGGCAGCCATTTATGAAGTGATACCAAACCTGAATAAATATGAAAAGGTTATTTGTACTACTGACTCTTTTGATACTAGGATGTAGTGACCAGAAAAAAGTGTCTAACACGGACACACCCAAAAATGAAAATGGGGTTCCTCAATATACCGAAGTAAAAAATGGTGGAGTGAAAATGGTCACAGTAGATGGGAAATACCAGGTATGGACAAAGAAAATTGGGAGTGGAAACATTAAAGTTCTATTGCTTCATGGTGGACCAGGATTCACACATGACTATTTTGAATGTTTCGAGGACTTTTTACCGCAAGCAGGGATTGAATTTTATTATTACGACCAATTAGGCGTTGGTAACTCCGACATACCAGCAGATACTTCGCTTTGGACAATTTCAAGGTATGTTGAAGAAGTAGAACAAGTTCGACAAGGACTTGGGTTAGAGGACTTCTATTTGTTGGGCCACTCATGGGGAAGCATGTTAGCAATGGAGTATTTGCAAAAATATCAAGACCATGTAAAGGCGGCTATTCTATCAAATATGACAGCTGGGATAAAAAGTTATGTTGCGTACAGTGTTAAACTGAAGGAAGATCTCTTTACACCTGCGGAAATTAAGAAATATGATTCTTTAGACAAATTACAGATGTATGCATCTCCAGAGTATCAAGAACTGCTGATGACGAAGTTATATGGTAATGTGGTTTGTCGACTTGACCCCTGGCCAGAACCTTTTGTGAGGGCATTTAAGAAAGCCAATACCTCTATATACATTCAAATGCAGGGAGTTGATGAATTTCATGTAACTGGTAATTTCAAAAATTGGGAGATGTGGGACAGATTGCCAAATATTAAAGTTCCGACTCTTGTGATTGGTGGAGAGAAAGACGAAATGAACCCTGAGGACATGAGGAAAGAGGGAAAATTAATTCCCAACAGCAGAACCTACTTGTGCCCAAATGGTAGTCATTTAAGTATGTATGACGACCAACAAAACTATTTCAATAATTTAGTAGCATTTCTTAAGGACGTTGAGGAAAATAAATTTACGAGTGACCCAAAATAGAGTAGGTTAAATGGCCGGCCCGCCAATCGAGACGGCCAATAGAAACTGATGGGGAGTGCCTCTCACCCCCGCAACTGCTTATATGCGGAAGGTTCTGAGCCATTTAGTTTCTGCAGTCATTTCTTCATTTCTTACTTATAATTCAAATTGTATCTATGAAACAACTAATGCTTATAATTATTTATTTATTTGTTTCCTTGGGAAGCCTGTATGCACAACGAACCGAGAAGGGCACAATCCTGGTTGAAGAATTCTTAGCGCCTTCCATCCAGGGAAATTCCGGAGGAGAAGATCCAATGCGCCAGGTAACCATCTACCTACCTTCAGGCTATGAAGACAACAAGCAACACTATCCTGTACTTTATTTTTTACATGGCTTTACGGTGGATGATAGTTTTTATATGTCTACTTATCGTTTAAATGAATTACTTGATGAAGCAATTGCAAGTGGTCATATCCGTCCAATGATCTTAGTATTGCCCAATAGTGACACTAAGTTTAAGGGAAGTTTTTACACCAACACCCAAATAAACGGTAAATGGGCAGATTATATTTCTAGAGATGTGGTAGCATTCATAGACAAAAAATTCCGCACTATACCCAATAAAAACAGCAGAGGATTGGCGGGTCATTCTATGGGTGGAAATGGAGCCATCAAAATTGAAATGACCAACAGTAATGTTTTTGGAGCGGTGTATGCG
>JAENVX010000227.1 GCA_016650355.1 Bacteroidia bacterium
AGTAAGGTACCAAATTTGGGCGACACTCCATAGTTAAAGAAGATGCAACACACTACGAAGAGTCATCGCGGCTGAGGAATGCCGCGATCCAGAAGAAGAAGCGCTTGAGTGATTATTAATACTGCTGAGGATTCACTCGAGCAACGAGTGCATGTTAATTTTTACGGGATCCCGGCACAAGGGCCGGATGACGATTTCATAGTTTAAAGAGTCAGCGCTCTTTTTCTACTCATGCACTAACTCCAACGGAGTGTCATCGCGGCTGAGGAACGAAGCCGCGATCCAGAGGATGATGCGTGTAAGTAGTTGTTAATACTGTTGATGATTCTCTCGATCAGGGTTTGCATTTTATTGTACGGGATCCCGGAATGCGCCAACCTGCGGAAGGCTTATCCGGTAGTAACCAGCTAAGGATAATTACGCTCAAGGCCCTGAAGTCGCTAGTTGGCAGCGCAATTCGGGACAAAAAAATCAGAAAAAGATGTTAAATTGAGTTAAAATTTAAAGTATATGAAAAAGGACAAGGTAATGGAGACGGTAAAGGAATTCCCTCAAGAATTTGACTTAGAGGAACTTATCGAAAGACTTGTTTTTGTGGAGAAAGTCGAGAAAGGACTTGAACAAATTAAGGAAGGAAAGACTATTCCTCACGAACAGGTAAAGGATATGATTAAAAAATGGTGAAAGTAATTTGGACCGAGTTTGCAATTGAGGACTTAAGGTCAATCCACACATGCATTTCACAAGACTCAAAAGTTTACGCAGACAGATTTATTGAAAAAATAATTTCAAGAGTTGGACAACTTGAGACTTACCCAAAATCTGGACGAGTTGTACCTGAATTTAACATTGACACTTTAAGAGAGTTAATTGACGGCAATTACCGAATCATTTACAAAATCAATTCAGACTCTATTGGAGTCATTCGTGTACATCATTCCGCAAGACAACTTAAAGGACTGTAAGCGCCAGCTGCCAACATACAACGGAGTGTCATCGCGGCTGAGGAACACTCCCTCCTTCGCGCGGCATAAAAAGCCGCGATCCAGTGATTCTCTCGATCAGGGTTTGTATTTTAATTTTTACGGGATCCCGGCACAAAGGCCGGGAGGACGACACATTTTTTATTTTCTTCTAATTGAGCAGCCAACAGCGCGGTTATTCGCTACTCCAATTTTTTGACCTGCCAATAATTTATCAATAGCAACCTTCAAAAATTTTTGATCAACATCACCTGCCACTTGTGGATTGTCATCAATGGCTCCGCTGTAAACAACTGCGTAATTTCCATCCGCTTTCTTCAATAAAAAAACTTCTGGACTTTTTTTAGCACCAAGTGCCGTCATTGCCACCTGATCTTTATCAGATAGGTATGGCGCATTCACGTCAGTATAGTGGATGGCCATTTTCTCAGGAGACTCTTCGGTCTCGATATATGAGTTCACTAAAAGAAATTGAACTTTACCTGAATAAGCGCCAATTAATTCTTTGATCCGCTCTTTGTAATAGTTATCGAAGGGACACTCATTACTGGTGAACACGACAGCAATACCTGAGGAAGAATATTGATCGAGCGAGACAGGTTTACCGTTTACCATATTGGTGAGTGTAAAACTTTGTACGGATGTTTGCCCATTTACGTTCAAAGGGAAAGCCAGGGTACCAACAAAACCTACTACACACAACATTTTCTTAAGCAATAGACTAAACTCTAGAGGTTTTAATTGAATTTTCATGATGCATTGGTGTTAGTGAATACAAGAACATAATCAGGTTGTATTGAATAGCAAAGATCAACTTTCATTTCGTTTTCTGGGCTTTCGATTCTGCCTTTCAAATCTCCAAAGTTTCTCAGCGTGAAGGGTTCAATATTCAGGTGATTCAAAAAAGTAAGGCCTCGTCTACCATATATTTTATAAAGAGCCTCTTTGGCGCACCAGTATACGCAATGTTTGACAATATCTTGTCCAGCATCAGCGAGTTCATAGTCGGCCATTATCCTGTGAGCGATCTTTAGCAATTTTTCTTTGGGTTGTTCTAAATCAATGCCCACTGATTGTCGTATATCGATTTGGGCAGCCACATAAGGGTGGGAGTGCGTGAGCGAAATTTGATTTGTATAGTTATTTAGAAAAGGTTTCCCGAATTCATCTTTGCGAAGACCGTGATACTCCAGTCCAGAATGTTCAACCAATGTTTTTATCAAGGTCCTTCCTGCCAACCACTCCAGTCGCTTTTGCGCACTGACGATTTCGGCAGGGCAGGGTTCCGGTGATAATCGGGTCAACTCGTCCATTGATTCCGCAATAAACCAAATAGCCCATCCACTTTGCTTCGCTGTCTTTTGCATTTTCACTAAAGGCATAGGTTTATCGGGCTTTATGCTACAATTTTGTTAAAAAAATTGGATATACATTATTTCACCGATTCCCATTAGAAGAATATGAGCGTTCAATTTTCTGTTGCTAATCAAGAAAGTGTTATAAAATTTCTAAAAGTTGCCTGTTTGTTGGCTAGGTTATCGTTGTTGAGATTGAGTATTTTATGATACATGTTCAAAAGATTCAAACACTCACCGGACATCGCGATTGTGTATATACCTTGGAGCGGGGTGAGAAACAGAATCAATTTTTTTCTGGTGCAGGCGATGGAATGATTGTTTTGTGGGATCTGCAAACTTTTGAGCGCCCGGTCACGCCAGATCATGAAGGTGATTTGATTGCCAAACTTCCCAATTCGGTTTATGCGCTGCACTATTTGAGTGATCAAAATCTACTGATTGCAGGTCATAACTATGATGGCATCCATCTTTTAGATTGGAAAGCGAAAAAGGAGTTGAATTCTCTTCAACTAGGCAAAGCAGCCATTTTCGACATACAGTCCTTTCAAAACGATTTATTTGTTGCTTCGGGTGATGGCACTATTTCTGTAGTGGACATTCAGAATTGGATTGTGAAGAAAAAAATTATTCGCTCTGATAAAAGTGCCAGAACGATTGCTATCAACGAAAGGCAGGGTGAACTGGCTGTTGGCTATAGTGATCATTGCATTCGCGTTTTTAGTTTGGATGATTATAAATTGAAGGCTGAATGGAAGGCTCATGAGAATTCAATTTTCTGTCTGGCGTATTCCAATGATAGCAACATTCTCATTAGTGGCTCACGAGATGCGCGGCTAAAGGCGTGGGACGCAACGAGTGGATATTCTAAGGCTGGTGAAGTGGCTGCACATCTCTACGCCATCAATCACCTGGAATTTAGTCCAAATGGTAAACATTTTGTAACTTGTAGCCTTGATAAGTCAATTAAGGTGTGGGACTTCGATAACCTTAAACTTCTGAAAGTGATTGATAAGGCTCGCCATGCGGGTCATGGAACTTCTGTCAATAAATTGCTCTGGACTTCGTTTAATGATCACTTGATAAGTGCGAGCGATGATCGCACAGTCTCTGTATGGAACATTATTTTTTAAACTAAATTCATAATCATGAAAATCACACCACTTGAAATTCGCCAGAAGGCTTTTGAGAAAGCTTTGCGTGGCTTCGACAAAGATGAAGTAAACGCCTTTTTACTATCACTCTCACAGGAATGGGAGCGCTCCCTCGATGAAACAAAAGAATTACGAATCAAATACGAAACGTCAGAGCGTGAGGTGAGCAAGCTTCGCGAAGTAGAAAATTCGTTATATAAAACGTTGAAGACGGCAGAAGACACAGGTGCCAATGTTATCGGTCAGGCCAACAAGGCAGCAGAACTTCATATGAGGGAGACGCAATTGAAAGCTGAAGGCATGTTGAATGAGGCAAAGGTAAAAGCAAAAGATACGCTTGAACTCGCGGAAGCGACTTCTAAGCAAATGCTGGAAGAAATGGAAGACAGACTTAAGTCCCTCGTTCAACAATATAAAGGTCTTGAAACATATCGCGATAATCTTCTTTCGGATTTGAAACGAATGGCTGGTGAAACTATTGATCGTGTTGAGCGGATGAGAACAGTAGCGCGCGAATTTGATCCTGAACAACATTTGAACATGGCTAAACGTGAATCAAAAAAAGCATTGTATCCAAATGCTGATTTTGAAAACAGCATAAAGAAAACGGCTTCGGCACAACAAGTGCTGGCTGAGTCGGTTGCAGCTGTGTTAGTGGAGGAAAAGAAAGTACAAAAATCTTTTTTTGACGATATTCAATGACCGGTAAAGTGGCGCTGGAAGGTTTGGAATTCCATGCCTATCACGGAGTGTATGCACATGAGCGTTCTTCGGGCAATAAGTTTGAAGTGGACATTGTGGTTGATACTGAATTTTTAGATTCCGCATTTCAGGATGATCTTTCCGGCACCATTAACTATGAGACGCTTTACTCCATTGTAAAAGAGGAGATGGCCAAGCCTTCAAAATTATTGGAAACGGTTGGGCATGCTATTGCACAACAGACGTTGAAAGAATTTTCGGAGGCAAAGTCTATTGAAGTGAGAATCTCCAAGTTCAATCCACCCATAGGAGGCGTGTGCAAGAAAGCAACAGTTAGCGTTAATAAAGTGAGGTAGGCAATTTTGACCTTGAAATTACAGATCTTTTACAAGGGACTGATGTCAACAAACATAAAGCCCCTTGCATCGGCACCTTCATAGAAATCTACTTCCTTTCCAATCAAGTACATAGTGTGTTTCTTGTCAACATAGATTGGGATATCACCAATTGTGTACGCATGGTCTGTATCTTTTTTCTTATCGAATCCGATAATAAGCGAAACGCCACCACAGCCGCCACCTTTTACACCCACACGCAACCCATAATCCGCTGGGATATTTTTCGTCTCCATGATTTTGCGCACTTCAATAGCTGCTTTGGAGGTAAGGCTTACAGGTTTTAGATTGTTAAACATGTGTAAAGATTGGAACAGCCTTTAACTTTTTGATATTTACAGCTAACGGAAGAGCAAAATTAGCTAATTTTCAAACGCGAACGAGACTGAAAAAATTCCTATGGAAGTACTAATTGAGTTTGGAAAGATTTTATTGCCGGCATCGGTTGTCCTTTATGCTGTTTATTTGATTGTGAGGTCATTTATTATAAAAGAAATTGAAATTAAGAAACTGGAAGTGCGCTCTCGCAGCATTGAGACCACTTTGCCGGTTCGGTTGCAGGCATATGAGCGAATCACTTTATTTTTGGAAAGAATCTCACCCCAAAATCTGTTGCTTCGCCTTAGTGATCCGGGATACAAGGCGCGCGACTTTCAAAAAATATTGCTCGATGAAATCCGAAATGAGTACAATCACAATGTATCTCAGCAAGTGTATATGAGCGAAGAGGTTTGGAGCCTGGTTAGGAATGCCCGAGAAGATTTGATCATGTTGATCAATGAGGCAGCCAGCAAGATGACTGCCGACTCAAATGCAGTAGATCTTTCAAAAAAGATTTTTGAAATGACCCTGGAGAAGAAGGTAGATCCAATAGGGCATGCTCTTTCAGAACTTAAGAAAGAGATTCAACAGACATTTTAATTTTTCACATGGGTAAAGTTGCCTTAGTTGCCGGAACTACCGGCCTGGTAGGTGCTCAATTGCTCGAGTTGTTGTTGGCTGATGATCGGTATAGCAAAGTTATAGCGCTAAGCAGAAAGCCATTGATGGTTAGTCATGCAAAGCTTGATAATGTGGTTGTGGATTTTGACCAACTTTCAGAATATTCCAATAGGCTTATTTCTGATGTTGTTTTTTGTTGCCTGGGAACTACCATGAAGCAGGCGGGTTCGCAAGCGGCATTTCGGAAAGTGGACTTTGAATATCCACTAGAGGTAGCAAGAATAGCGAAAGGGTTAGAGGCTAAACAGTATCATTTAGTCACGGCATTGGGCGCCAGCAAAAAATCTTCTTTTTATTACAACAAGGTAAAAGGCGAAGTTGAAGAGGCAATCCTAGAACTTGGGTTTGAGTCGTATCATATTTTTCGGCCTTCATTTTTGTCAGGCGAACGCACCGAAAGCAGAATCGGTGAGAATGCAACAAAAATTTTCTTTAAATATTTTGGATTTCTGGTGCCCAAAAAGTTTAAAGCAATTGCTTCTAGTAAAGTAGCGCGTGCGATGGTAGCGAAATCAAAGGAAGAAGCAAGAGGTGTGTTCATTCATGAATCTGATGCGCTGCAAAATTTCTGACTTAGTTAATCTACAATGATAGCAGTCATACAACGAGTCTCTGAAGCATCGGTGAAAATTGATGGTGAGATTAAAGCCAACATTGGCAAAGGTCTTGTTGTACTGTTGGGAATTGAAGATGCAGATCGGGTTGAAGATATTGAGTGGCTCTCAGCTAAAATCGTGAACCTGAGAATATTTAATGATACTGAAGGTGTGATGAATGTAAGTGTTCTAGATGATAGCGGGGACATCATTGTAGTCAGTCAATTCACTCTTCACGCAAGCACGCGCAAAGGAAATCGTCCATCTTATATTAAAGCAGCAAAACCCGAGGTGGCAATTCCGCTCTACGAAAAGTTTATAAGCGTTTTGCGAACTGTGTTAGGGAAGCCAGTGCACACAGGCGTGTTTGGTGCTGACATGAAAGTATCGTTAATCAATGATGGCCCCACCACGATTTTGATTGACTCGAAGAATAGGGTTTAAAACCAAATGATTAAAACCTATTGTCAATAAATAATGTATTGAATATTAGAAAATAGCTTGACCAACAAAGAAAATATTCGCAAGCAGATATAGGGTGATCACCACCCACGATCCGTATCTGTTAGTTTTTATACAAGCTTCCTGCTTTCCTGAATCATAAAGCTTCAGGCAAATAGCGGATACAACCAGGATGGCAAAAATTCCTAGAAAAGTGATGGTGTGTAACGAGTCTACGAGGGTGAACGAAGAGGTTTCTGGCAAAACAGAATCGATGATATATTTATTACCCACAGCGGCAAACAAACCACCTACTGGCAGACCGAACCGCGGATCAAGTTCCCAGGGCTTTGGAATAAAACTGATTGCCGCAATGAGGAAGGCGATGTACATGCCCAAAAATATTTTCATAAAAAGCCCTAACGCCTTGCGATCGATGTCCATTTCCAGAAGGAAAGTCGAAAAATTCTGACTTTCAGGACCTGGGGTTACATCGCCAAATCCTGTTTCATATTGATGATTTCCATCGGCAACATTAAAATCAGAAATTGTCCAGCCATCTAGTGCATCTTGCTTGTCAAACTTACTCCCAAGAATATCAGGTACAAAGACGAGACTCCTGTTGTCAAAAAGGCTATTTTCAATTTGGACTCTTAGATGTTGCTTGTCGAAGGGGAAATCAAGAACCGTCCATCTTGCTTTCATGGTGCATTTCATTTTCATAATTACCCAAGCTTTGCCATTGAGACTATCCAAAATAATTTCCGGAGGCTCAATAGTCTTGGCATTGGGAATATCCAGTTGACTACTAAAGTCGAAGTCGGGATTGTCATATACAAACCAAAGCCAGAATCGCATGGTGTATTCTTTGTCACGAAAATTAATATCATGGAGACTTATCACGTAAGCACCAACTTTCACAGTATCTGGCTGAGCTTGTAGTTGGCTTGCCAAAGAAAAGCAAATAAGCGTAACCAGAAATTTTATTTTCATCTAGAAAAGATTGCCCCAATATAAATACAAAAAGGCATAGAGGAACAAAATATTATGGACATTGCTCTCGTGATGCACATGATTTACCCACCTATTATAGATAATTTCGAATTCTTCAAGTAATTTCGCATTGTTAAATTCAATCCTTATGTATTCCCTTCTCCACCTATTCCATTCTACCGTCCGCTATTTTGTTTTAATTTTTCTTCTAATCCTGATAGTGCGTTCGCTAATGGGGTGGATGAGTAAGAAAGAATATACAAAGATGGATGATAAGGTTAGTCTTTGGTTGTTTATACTCACCCATACTCAACTTATGATTGGGCTTATTCTTTTCTTTGTAAGCCCGTTGGTGATTTTTAGCGGGGCCTCAATGAAAGATTCAGTTGCACGCTATTGGCTTGTCGAACACAATAGCATGATGCTTATTGCAATCGTGCTTATCTCCATTGCCCGTATCTCAATAAAGAAAATTGCTGACAGTGTGGCGAAACACAGACGTTTATTCATCTTAAATACGATTGCTTTGGTAATTATCCTTGTAGCCATCTCCATGAGTGGAAGAGGGTTCTTTAGTTTGCCTGCTTGACGTCATCGTAATTGTTAATCGCTTTTAAATGATGCTGGGTGTGGTAGATGGTAAAGTACAGCATTTCTCTGACATAAAGTTTTCCCAACAACGGGTGTGGTATCAAATAACGATCTAAGTCTTTTTCATCCCATTTTACAAGGCTCTTTAAAAATCTTTGATTTTCAGTTTTAAACTTTTTGAGTAACAAAGCTTTATCCGTGTAGTTTGCCTTGGGAATAAAAGAGGAAGTAGCTCGCCCGCCTTCCTCTAACTTATTCTGGTATCTATTAACAAGTTCAGCGTACGTACGAATTTGCCGATTTGGTTTACCAAACAAAAGCAAAAAAAATTTTGGTACCGAAAAGGCGAGTGTAAGTGGTTTTACAGAAAGGATTAAATGCTCGAGATTTTCGGCTACAGACCATTTAGAACCTATTCTTTGGAAAAATGAAGTGACCTCCAACACTTCAGTCGTATTAATGGCCTTGTCAAAGCCTTTTTGCAACTCCTGAATAATCTTTTCTTTGGTCATTTTGGTTACATATTTTTACCTTAAACTACTAACTTTACTCAAAATAAATCAAGGATGAAATACACGTATTCAATTCTACTCTGTCTCATTGGCTTACTTGTGAATGCTCAACAATTTACACCGCATTATAAGTTGGTGAAGTTAGATAAAACTGTGAATACCTTTTATCATGAAGCAGCACCCGTTGTATCACCGGATGGAAAGGACCTCTATTTTTTTATTCAAAACCATCCAGAAAATACTTATGGAAAAGAGGGCAGCCAGGATATCTGGATAACACACAAAGACGATCAGGGAACATGGTCTCCTGCCAATCGATTGGGATCACCTTTGAACAACAGCCGTTCGAATCAGGTCTTCAACGTGCTTCCTGATGGTTCTGTTTTTATTCGCGGAGCAAAGGGAAAAAATAAGGATGGCTTTTCCATTGTGAGTAAAGATGGAGGGACAACAGAGTTGGATGTAATTGACTTTGATAAGATGAAGAAGGGCCGATTTTATGGTGCTACTATTTCTGCGGGAATCAAACACATGATTCTTTATTTTTCTGAGTTTGAGAAAAGTGCGCGAAGTGATTTATACATCAGTCATGTGCAACCGGATGGCAGGTTTTCACGGCCTGTAAAAATGAAGATTACAAACAATTCTGATGAGTTTGGTCCATTTCTGGCGCCTGACAACAAAACACTCTACTTCGCCAGCGATCGTAGCGCTCCTAACAAGCAAGGTGGTGCTGATATTTATAGATCAGAGAGATTAGATGAAACGTGGGAAAATTGGTCTGAGCCCATCAATTTGGGAAGGCCTGTCAATACGGCCGCAGGCGATTTTTATTTTTCAGTGGATGCAGCAGGAGATGTTTTTACCTCGCGTGCGAATAGCCGTGTGGATGGTGGCAATCTTGATTTGTTTGTTTTGGTACTGAGCGACATAAAAGTTATGCTGGCCGGTGTGGTATACAATGAAAAGACCCGCGAGCCTGTTTCTTCTTCCGTAATCCTAAGTATCGCAGAGCAAAAACCAGTAAGCATGAAAGCGGGTAATGATGGAAAGTTTGAAACGCAGCTTCCCGACACCAAGCAATACATAATTGCTGCCTCATCTGAAGGATTTCTCGCCAAAGAAGAAACTTTTTCAGTTCCTAAAATTGACGTTGATACAACACTCACGGTCGAAATTTATCTTACAACCATTTCGAAAAAACAAATCTTAAAAGGAACGGTATTTGATCAAAAGACTGAAAAACCCGTTACTTCCAAACTCAATGTCACAATTAAACCTGATCGTAAATCGAATCTCTCTATTCCAGCCGAGGGCGGTAAATACGAACAAGAAATTTCGCGAACAGGCTGGTATGTGATGACGGCCTCTGCTTCGGGATATTTAAATTCAACGGATAGTGTGGAAATTATTTCAGATGTAGAAGCGCCTTTCATAAAAGATTTCTATCTGCAACCTATTGAGGTAGGCCTTACTGTTCGCCTCAAAAATATTTATTTCGATTTCGATAAGACTACACTTAAGTCGGAATCCTTTGTTGAACTAAATAAAGTAGTTGATTTTCTGAAACAGAATTCATCCGTTGAAATCGAAATAGCAGGACATACCGATAGCAAAGGTGCCGACACGTACAATGAAACTCTCTCTCAAGGAAGGTCGCAATCTGTTGTGGATTATTTAGTCGGTCAAGGTATAGCTGAGTCGCGATTATCGGCTCATGGATACGGTGAAGCTAAGCCTATTGAAACTAACGATACGGAGGAAGGCAGGGCCAACAACAGAAGGGTTGAGTTTACGGTGTTGAAAAAATAACGTGATCGCTAAATTTTCGGTAGATAGAAAACTATTGTCTGATTTCAGTTTTCTTCTTTCAAGATCTCATTGGCCCTTTCAATGTCATTTTCGAATACATGAATTCGTGCTTGCATGGATGTCATGTTGGGTAATGGATAAAGCCCGGCCAGGTTCTCATCAGTCAAAAAGCAAGGGATCCCATACGCATCTAATTTTGTCTTCGCAATATTGGCATCAATGGCGCTTTCAAATTGCTTTAAAACGATAATTTTATCATTCTCCATACAATCAAAGCTATTAAAACTAACGGATTAATTTATTCACATGAATCAACAGCAGTCCAATAC
>JAENVX010000228.1 GCA_016650355.1 Bacteroidia bacterium
TCACAACATGTACTGTAAGAGATGATAGGACCTATACCATAAAAGTATCGCCTTCATTTACACTTACTGGCACTGATCCACTTGGCTGCGGACTTGCCAATGGAACTCTACAACTTAATTTACTTACATCAGCTCCGGCTGGCGGCCCCTACTCTTTCTTTGTATCTGGTGCAGGGGGCTTTAACGATCAACAGATTGATCAAACCGCACCGAATACTATTAATTACAACAATCCCGCTAATCTGATACCGGCTGGTACTTATTCAGGCATTGTAACTGACCAGATTTCTGGCTGCACGATTTCAACATCCATCGGATTGAGTGATGCGACTTACACACCAACTGCAGCGACCGCATTACCAAATTGCGATCCTGTCGTTGTAAATGTTACTTCAAATGCACCTGTTGCTTCGTTGCCATTATCCTACACAATTACTGATGGCGCAACGGGAACAGTAATAGGACCCACAGCATCCGCAACCGTAAATTTTAGTACACCAGGTCTTGCTGCAGGAAATTATGTAATCGAATTAACAGATAATACTGGATGTATCTCAACGATCAATCAGGCCATAACACCCGATGCCCCGGTCACAATAACACTTACCCCAGATGCGTGCGCAATTCCAGCGACCATTACCGGCTCAGGAGCAACAACCTATTCATGGACAGGTCCCGGGCTGGCTGGTCCATTTTCGGGAGCGATCCTTTCAATTCCGGCAGGGCAAGCTGGATTACTTACATATACTGTTACAGCAACAGCACCTGGTCAATGCCCGGCAACGCAGCCTGTGGATATAACAGTTGACCCCATAAATCCAAACTTCACACAAAGTGATGCATGTCAAACAGCGGTTATTTTGACAGCCACACCTGTTGGAAATTATACCTATCAATGGACAAGAGGCGGAGTTCTCCAACCGACTTTACTAGGTTCCTCCATTTCTTTAGGACTTGTTGATAATGGAAGTTCTTATAGCGTAAATGTGTTTAACACCGTGAATGGTTGCACAGTGTCTTCCCCTGCCAAGATTGCCAATGTTGTAGGGCCAATTAATGCTGCACTTACTTCAACTCCACCTTGTTTGGATGAGCAACCCTTTACACTTACTGCTAGTACAACCGCAACCGGAGTGAGCTACGCCTGGTCGCTTAATGGAACATTAATATCACCGGCAGTGACAACACCCGCAACCAATCAAAGTGTTGAAGGCACTTATAAAGTAGACATTTCTAAGTCTGTTTGTACAACTTCAGCCCAGCTTCAAATTACAAGAGCTCCGCTGCCAGTTGGAGACCTTCCCAATCGAGTCATCATTTGCAATGATCCTGATAACAAAGACATAGCCTCCTCCAGGATAGATTTAGATCCAGGCTCTTTTCCGTCCTATAATTGGATTAAAAACGAATTGACGCTTAATTATACCAACCGGGTTTATACCGCAGACAGTGAAGGTTTCTATAAAGTAATGCTGACCAATTCCTTTGGTTGCATTGCACCAGATGAGACAGAGGTTCTTAATCAATGTCTGCCAAAAATAGATGCGCCAAATGCCTTCCGACCATCCAGTGGGCAGGCTGCTAATAAAGATTTTTATGTTTTCTCATTTTTCATTACCGATGAGTTTCAAATTTTCATCTACAATCGCTGGGGCGAAATGATTTTTGAATCAAAGGATCGGAATTTTAAGTGGAACGGAGGATACCAAAATAATTCAGGTCAACCTTTGCCAGGGGGGGCTTACGCCTATGTCATTAAATACATTAGCTCTTTCCGTCCTGATAAGGGAATTCAGGAAAAACACGGAGGCGTTGCATTGATTAGGTAATGCACTTTGTAAACTCATAAATGAGCACTACCTTCAATGTAAATTAGCATTCATTTCGTTTAATCCGTAATCAAATCATGAAAACAAATTACAAATACATTTTTATAGCATTACTGTTCTACACTGTAATCCTTGCTAATGAGGCACATGCTCAACTTATCAAAACCTCTTTGACCGTCACCGTAAGGGATGATTTGGGCAATACCGTGAAAGGGGCAAGCGTGATGTTGTTTGAACAAGAAGCTGATTATTTAGTTGAGAAGAATTCCGCTGCGGAAGGCATTACCGATGATAAGGGTATTGTGAAATTTAAAAACCTAAAGGCGATGCCTTATTATGTATTGGCAAGGACAGATGAAAAAGACAATGCTGGTGGTGGTGAACAAACGGGGAAACTGGAAGAGAAGAAATTTAACAAAGTCACAATAGTGATACAATAAGAAGCCAAGCATCGTTTCCGGATCACGACCTTTCTCGTTTCTTCAGTGAATAGAACTCAATTACTTCAGGAATTACAATCCTACCAGACTTCCTTTGTTGAAGAAAAGGGATATATCAATTCATTTCTTCACTTATTAAAAGACACAGATGCCTTTCAGCGGACCCATCTGCCTGGTCATATCACGGGCTCTGCCTGGATCGTTAATTCAGATAAAACCAAAGCCTTATTAGTTCACCATGCCAAGTTGAACAGGTGGCTTCAACCGGGTGGCCATGCTGATGGAGATGAAAATGTTTTGCAGGTGGCATTACGTGAGGCAGAAGAGGAGACTGGACTGAAACAGTTATCTGTATTGAAAAATAATATTTTTGATCTCGATATTCATACCATCCCAAACAGAAAAGATTTTCCAGAACATCTTCACTATGATATTCGCTTTTTGGTAAAGGCTGACGAGAGCGAACAAATTATTGTAAGTGAAGAATCACACGATGTAAAGTGGATTCAGTTATCAGCTTTAGAATCTTATAATAATGAGACTTCTATTATAAGGTTGAAGCAGAAATTACTTTGAGCCTATCAGCAACATTCCAAATCCAATAACCACCATCCAGAATCTATAGGGCGATAAAAAAGGAATAATGACGATCTGAAGTTGCATTAGTACCGCTAACAGTACAACGACAACTGCTATGCCCTTAAGAATTGATCTTGTTTTATTACTCATACGATTATAAAAGGTAAGTCACAAAGCCCTAAAACCAAGTCACAAAATAATCGTTTATTATCAGCTTTGTATAAACACGCGTGAATATTTACATAAACTAATTTAATAGCTTTGCCAGCCATGGCAGAAATTGGCAAAGACATACTTAAGGCAAAGACTCTTCTGGAACAAGGAGAACTGGTGGCTATCCCCACTGAAACAGTCTATGGCCTAGCAGGTAATGCGCTTAATAAATTATCAGTTGCCAAAATATTTCAAGTAAAAGACAGACCACAGTTCGATCCATTGATTGTGCACGTGCCAAATCTGGAGTTTGCGAAAAGCTATGTTTACGAAATTCCTAGCAAAGCAGAACTCCTGACAAAACATTTCTGGCCTGGTCCGCTAACACTATTGTTAAACCGGAAATCTACAATACCAGATCTGGTCACCTCAGGATTAGATACCGTAGGAATTCGTTCCCCAGATCATACCTTAACAAGAGAACTTTTAACATCATTAACCTTCCCTTTAGCTGCACCCAGTGCCAACCCATTTGGCTATATAAGCCCAACCAGACCCGAACATGTGAACGAGCAACTCGGTGATAAGATTTCCTATATTTTGGATGGAGGGGTTTGCAAAGTTGGCATTGAATCAACGATTGTTGGTTTTGAAAATGGTCGTGTCATCGTGTATCGCATGGGAGGATTGAGTGTAGAGTCTATTGAAAAAGTCGTGGGGAAAGTTTCTGTTGAACTCAATTCCAGTTCTAATCCCAAAGCACCCGGGCAATTAAGAGCGCATTATGCACCAAATAAGAAAATTATTCTTGGCCAATTACAGGACTTAATAAAAAAATACGATAGTAAACCGTTCGGTATTCTTTCTTTTCAAACCGATTATCAATCTAAACATCAATTCATCTTAGCTCCTTCTGGTAAGATTGAAGAGGCTGCACATAACCTATTTGAAGGACTGAGAATACTGGATAAGATGCCAGTACAAACAATTTTAGCCGAACTTGTTCCTGACATTGGACTTGGACGAGCAATCAACGATAGATTAAAAAGGGCCGCAGCGAATTGATTTTTTCATCTTAAACCAAAATCAAAATCTTTAAATTGGATTTTGATTCAAGAATTAAAGTCCAGCATCTTTCCCTTGAATCCATTATCTTTCAAGTCCAAAATATTCCACATGAAAAAAATTCTAGTACTCACCGGTGGTGGCGATTGCCCAGGCTTAAATGCGGTGATCCGCGGTATTGCCAAACGCGCACGCAAAGAAAATCTCTCACCCAGCAGAAAAGATGACTGGGAGGTTTTCGGGAGCATCGAAGCCTTCAATGGAGTATTTAGCGAGCCACAGGAGATTATCAAACTTACAAATAAGCTAACTGCGGGGATCCATGTGAAAGGAGGAACTATTCTCAAGACAACGAATAAATCTAACCCAATAAAATATCCAGTCATCCAACCCGATGGCTCTACTAAATTTATAGACCGATCAGACGAATTGGTGAAAAAACTTAAAGAATTAAACTTTGATGCGGTCATTAATATTGGAGGCGATGGCTCTCAGAAAATCTCGAAAATTCTTTTTGGGAAAGGGGTTCCTATCATAGGAGTTCCTAAAACAATTGATAATGATTTATCCGCCACTGACATGACGTTTGGGTTTCAAACTGCTGTTCAGATTGCGACTGATAGTTTTGATAAGCTGGTAACCACAGCAGAAAGTCATCATCGCGTAATGATCATGGAGGTAATGGGGCGCGATGCCGGTTGGATTGCATTACATACTGCAATTGCCGGTGGGGCAGAAATTTGCCTGATCCCTGAAATTCCTTATGACATCAATAAACTTGTCAGGTGGGTGGAGGCCCGTTACAAAAATGGAAGAGGCTTTGCGAATATAGTCATCGCGGAAGGTGCCAAACCAAAAGCGGGAAGCATCACCTCATCAGCCGGAGAGAAGGGATCAGAGCACGTTCGGCTAGGTGGTGTTGCCTATCAACTTTCAAAGCAGCTAAAAGATGCGGGCTGCCAAGCTGAAATTCGCGAGACAGTTATCGGTCACGTGCAACGGGGAGGCATCCCCACGGCATTTGACAGAGTACTGGCTTCCCTATTTGGTGTAAAGGCGTTTGAGCTCGCTCTAGAAAATAAATTCGGATGCATGGTATCACTAAAAAATAATACCATCACTTCCGTGTCTCTGGAGGAAGCCACAAAAAATTCTAATTCTGTCAAAAAAGATGGTCCTTTGGTGCTGGCAGCAAAAGGTTTAGGAATTTCTTTTGGTGATTAAAAGTTCTAACCATCAAACGTGAATGAGTACAATAAGTCGATTGTCTTCTCAGCGCATCGAAGAGGCATTCAATACCATCGATCGTGTATTCCTCAATTCACCACAATACGTCAATGAACCACTTAGTACCCTATTTGGCGTCAACCTTGTACTTAAAATAGAAACACTTAATCCTATTCGGTCCTTTAAAGGTCGAGGGGCAGATTGGCTTATCTCTCAAGTTGGCTCTGGCACTTTCTTGATTTGTGCGAGTGCGGGAAACTTTGGACAAGCAATGGCATATTCTTGTAGGAAGAAAAAGATCAATCTTACGGTATATGCAAGTACAACTGCCAATAAACTTAAAATTGAACGCATGCGATCCTTTGGAGCAAATGTGATTTTGTTTGGTGCAGATTTTGATGCCGCCAAAATAGAAGCAAAACGTATCGCAACCGAAAAAGGCATTCGGTATATTGAAGATAGCCAGGACATTGAAACCGTTGAAGGTGCAGGAACTATTGGCATAGAGCTACTTCAATGTGCAAATTCTTTTGATGCACTGTTGATACCATTAGGAAACGGAGCGATGATAAATGGCATTGCTTGCGTTTATAAAAGTCAAAGCCCCAAGACAAGAATTATTGCAGTTCAAGCAAAAGGAGCTAGTGCTATGGTAGAATCCTGGCAGAGCGGAACCTTAATAAATCATGATATCGTTAACACAATCGCTGATGGTATTGCAGTTCGCTTACCTGTGGCGCAAGCACTGGAAGATATGAAAGGACTTGTTGACGAAGCTATTCTGGTCAAAGAAGAATCAATTGTCACCGCGATGAAATTAATTCATACACATTGTGGAATCGTTGTCGAGCCTTCCGGTGTAGTTGGTGTTGCTGCCATTTTGGAACACCCTGATAGATTTAGAGGACAAACAGTTGGCGCAGTTATTTGTGGCGGCAATCTTACCCAAGAACAAATGGATAATTGGCTATAATTTCCATTGAACTAGTGTTCAATATTTTTTAGTTTTCATTGTTGCTGTTGCTGCATCTGAAGGTATGCCAAATAAGAATTCTTAGGTACTCCATCTTCGCCTTCACTTTTTGAAATAAAGACTGGATCTATTGCCTCTGCTTCATCAAATGAGATCGTGCTAAATTTCACAGTTACTTCCAATGTATGTTTTAGAGCCCCTTTGTAAGTTCCCTTTACTGGCGTGCAGTCACTAAAATTTCTGCCTGTAGCTACCCTTACATGTCGCTCACCTGCCATACATTTATTGGTTGGATCAATTCCCACCCAACCTGCTTCTGGTAACCATACCTCTGCCCATGCATGCGTTGCCCCCTCTCCTCGCCAGGTGCTACTTCCAGGACAAATGTAACCGCTGACATATCTGCTGGGCACCCCCATCAACCGCACCATAAACAATAGAAGATGCGCGAAATCCTGGCAAACACCAGCTTTTAATTTCCATATCTCATCAATATTAGTTTCTACTGTGGTAACGCCTTTTTCATAGGTGAAATTTTTATAGATGTATTCCGATAGCGCAAGAATACTGTCTAGCGGGTGCTTGTCCTTTTTCATTATTTCACCAACCGCTCTTTTCAAATCAAGCTCACAAGTCGCTTGTTCGGCCTTCACGTAATCATGAAATCCAAATTGAACCTGGTCACTCTGAATTTTATCCCAAACTTCGCCAGGCTTACTATTTCGTTGCAACTCTGGTTTTGGCAACATTTCTACTGCTAATAAACTCTCAATCCACAATTCCTCATGTGGAACAATGAGTGAGAAAAAACCCGTTGTATTTCCAAAATAATCCGACAGAGTGTGAATCACCGGTTGTTGGGTAACATTAATCTGTTGCTCTATCACCTTCTGAAATTCATCTTCTAACGGATACAGTTTTATTTCGCTAACAGCATCTATAACAAAACTTGAATATCGATAGTGTGTGCGATGGCGAATATAAAAAACAGGCATACTACGCTGAGGGAACTTTATGAATAACCAAAATATAGGGTTGCCAATTTCTGGCCAATCGTTAATACTTGCTGGCGGCTTGTCTTGAAGAGTTCCTGTAGGTTGTCAACATCTTTGCAATCTACCAAACTATACTTTAAATCATTCACCGCTTTCCCCACAGCAAATTCAATCTCTTTAAAATGATCCGGTAAAGAAATTGGTCCCAATCTTTTAAAATACCGCTCAGTCTGAATTAAACTGTATAATACTGAATGCGGAAACTGTGGATTAAAAAGTAGCTGATGAATAACATCATGGGTATGCAAAGAGTTTTTATAATACTTGCCATGAAATTCATATCCAGACAATGAGTATAAAAGATACTTCCAATGCGAGGCCTCAGAGGCACCTTTCGGAAGTGTCTCCAGTTTCATACTCAACAAGTCGAGACTTTGCAATGAGCGCTCAACGAATTTTCCCAAGTTAATAAAGGTATACCCTTCACCTCTGCCCATGGTGGTGTCAACCGTGCCATAATAGATGGTACTTTCCCGTAATAGGCTATCCATTGCTGTAAGAGGATCATCATTCAACAACAATTGCTCAGTATGAGGACTGCGGATTAGGTGATAATAATCGTTGAGGCATTGCCATAATTCCTTGGTGATAAAATCCTGAACAGATCTTGCATTTTCACGGGCGCGCACTATAAAGCTAAAT
This sequence comes from Bacteroidia bacterium, assembly GCA_016650355.1. Classification (GTDB taxonomy): domain Bacteria; phylum Bacteroidota; class Bacteroidia; order Cytophagales; family Cyclobacteriaceae; genus ELB16-189. Next base: position 7,964 of record JAENVX010000228.1, read on the forward strand.
ACCGAAGCATCGTGCTGCCGACTCAAGATTAGATAATTTATTACATCACGGTACGAAACAATTTCAATTTGCGATTTATCATCAGGTGGACCGTACTGCTTTACCCAAGGTCGCCAGTCAAACTCCAAAATCTCGTCTTGTGAGGCGATGTAGTTTGTGCGAAGCATTCGCAAAATATTATCCGTTCGCTCCATATAACGGGCAGTCCAGAATACCGCATCAGCCACACGACTTAACATGTGATGGTATTTAAATTAGAAGCCAAATACGCAGGAGTAATATTTTCAAATAGTTTACGCATCATAATTTTGTTACATCAACACCCATGTATCTTTGCTTCCTCCACCTTGTGAAGAGTTTACAACAAGCGAGCCTTCACGTAAGGCAACTCTGGTCAATCCTCCAGGAACTATTTCAATCCCTTGTGGACCATACAAGGCAAACGGACGAAGGTCAACACGCCTGGGTTGAATTTTTCCATTGATATAACAGGGGACAGATGATAAACTAATAATTGGCTGGGCGATAAATTGTCTGGGATTTTTAATCACTTCCGATTTATATTCCACCACTTGTGTCTCAGTTGCCGAATGTCCCATCAGCATGCCGTATCCTCCACTCCCATTTGTTTGCTTAATGACCATTTTATCAACATCCTTAAATACATGATTGAAATGCTCAGGGTCATCCATAGAATAAGTTGGGACAGTTTTTAATATTGGTTCTTCGTTCAGATAATATTTAATCATTTGCGGAACAAACGTGTAAATGGCTTTGTCGTCTGCCACCCCATTGCCCATGGCATTTACAATCGCCACATTACCTTTCCGGTAGGCATGATACAACCCTGATACACCAAGAATACTTTCAGAATTGAACACCAACGGATCCAAAAATTCATCATCAACTCTGCGATAAATGACATCCACTTGTTTAAGGCCAGCTGTTGTCTTCATGAAGACTTTTGCATTATCGACAACAAGGTCTCGTCCTTCAACTAATTCAATGCCCATCAACCGCGCCAATGTAGTATGTTCGAAATAAGCAGAATTGAAAATCCCAGGTGTCAACAATACAACCGTTGGTTCACTTTTTTGACTATTGGCCAGACTCAACAGATTTTTTAATAACAAATCCGGATAATCTTTTACAGACCTGACACCATTCTTGGGCATAAGACCCGGAAAAAGACGGTAAGTCATATTGCGATTTTCCAACATGTAGGACACACCGGAAGGAGTTCTAAGATTATCTTCCAACACATAGAATGATCCATCGCTGTCGCGAATCAAATCAATGCCTGCTATGTGTGTATAGATGCCGAATGGCACCTCAACACCAACCATCTCTCGCAGAAAGTTTGGGCAGGAATTGATTAATGCTGCAGGCACAATGCCATCCTTTATTATGAACTGATCGTGATAAACATCTCGCAGAAAAATATTTAAGGCCTTTAGCCGCTGCTTTATCCCAGCCTCAATGTGTTCCCACTCAGAACCTGTAATGATGCGCGGAATGAGATCAAAAGGAAAAATCTTTTCAATGCCTTCACCACTGCTATACACGGTAAATGTAATGCCCTGGCTCATGAATAGTTTCTTAGCCAGCTCATCCTTTTTCTCTATTTCTTCACCGGAAGAACGCTGGAAGTAATCAAAAAAAAGCTGGTAATGTTGGCGGATGTCACCCTTCAGGCACATCTCATCCCACACCGTTGGATTTGAGTTATAGTCTTCTAAAAAATTAGACAAATTCATCAATTATAAATATACAAACCCGTCCCTATGTTGCAAGGGTTTGACCTGCTGGATTCAATATATTATTGCCAAGTTTTGACACTAGAATATGCTGAAACCGATTGCAGCAAAAGGCCAGATGAAAAATACGGTAGAGTCAATGTGGATTCGTAAATTCGCCTCTCTTTAAACTTGATTCATGAAAACTATCAACGATATCAACTTCAATGGCAAACGCGCCCTCATCAGAGTAGACTTTAACGTCCCACTCGATAAAAGATTTAACGTAACTGATGACAACCGCATACGCGCAACCATACCTACCCTAAAAAAGATTTTGAAAGAAGGCGGAAGCTGTATTCTGATGTCACATCTGGGCCGTCCAAAAGCAGGGCCGGAAGAAAAGTTTTCATTGAAGCATACCATACAAACCACCGAACAGTTATTAGGAACCCCTGTTAAGTTTGGGGGTAATTGCATTGGCCCGGAAGCCTTTGCTTTATCAGCCGCGCTGAAACCGGGCGAAGTCTTATTGCTCGAAAACCTTCGTTTTTATAAAGAAGAGGAAAAAGGTGATGTCGCCTTCGCAGAAAAATTGTCTAAACATGGAGACATCTATGTAAACGATGCTTTTGGAACAGCACACCGGGCTCATGCCTCCACTACAATTGTGGCACAATTCTTCAAAGAAAAATGCGCTGGTTTTGTTATGGCAGCAGAACTTGCAAACGCAAAGAAAGTTTTAGAGAATGCTGAAAGACCTTTCACAGCAATCATGGGTGGAGCTAAGATTTCCGATAAAATATTACTCATTGAGAAAATGTTGGATAGGGTCAATCACCTAATCATTGGAGGTGGCATGGCATATACCTTTTTTAAAGCCCTTGGTGGGAACATAGGCAACTCGTTGGTTGAAGCTGACAAACTTGATCTTGCTAAAGAACTTATCCAGAAAGCAAAAGCGAAAGGAGTTGAACTTCATTTACCCATCGACTCTATCGCAGCGGACAAGTTTGATGCGAATGCCAACACCAAAATAGCCAACAACAATTCTATTGGGGATGGATGGATGGGATTGGACATTGGGCCCCAAGCCCAAGTAGTATTTTCTAAAGTAGTTGAAGACTCGAAAACCATTCTATGGAACGGCCCTATGGGCGTATTTGAAATGGTCAAATTTGAAACAGGAACAAAGACAATTGCAGAAGCAGTTGTTCGGGCAACCGCTAACGGAGCTTTCTCATTAATTGGAGGTGGCGACTCAGCCGCAGCGGTCGCAAAGTTTGGCTTTGAAGAAAAAGTAAGTTATGTCTCAACCGGTGGCGGTGCTTTGTTAGAATACTTTGAAGGAAAGGTTTTGCCTGGAGTAAAGGCTTTGGAATAAACCACTGTTTAATTCAATGCCCTCATCAAAAGATCTTTAATGAATCTATTTCTGGAAGTTAAATTAACAACGCCATTCAGCAGCCACTCCCTTTTCCCTATCATTTGTTGAATAAGATAATTCTTGCGGTGTCTCGCCCAAAATTTATCATAGACTAGCTTGTCATACTGCTTCATGAACGTGCCGGTAAAATTATTTTGGTCAAAACATTTCTTTGCCTGCCAGCCCGCATAGCGCCCTGACACCATCGCCTGGCCAATACCCTCGCCTGATAGCGGATCGATCAATGAAGCCGCATCTCCGCATAACATAAAATTATCTCCGCTCATTACAACTTTTCTTGAGCCCAGAGGCAATCCAAAGCCTTCGAGCTGCCCGATCTGTTCTGCATCCTTGAAACGTTCCTTTAGATATGATACATTATGAATCGCATCTTCAAAAATCTTACGCAAATTCAATTTCTGTTTCGAAATACTTGCTGACAGGGCACCCAACCCAACGTTGGCTAAATTATCCTTAAGGGGAAAAATCCAGAAATAGCCAGGTGATAAACCTTTAATAAAATGTAGTTCAAATGTTCGGTCAGGGATTCCTGTCACATTTTTATAGTACGCCCGAACCGCTCCAGAATAATGATTTAGATCGGGTTTGGTTCCCACTATTTTTTTATTAATGATTGAATGTGCACCATCACAACCAATTACAATTTTCCCCTTGAATGAAGTGTGCTCCGTTTGAACAATCGTCTCGCATTTGGTACTGTCAATAATCACTTCCGTTACAGCATGATTCAAAAAATAAGTTATGTTATTCTGAACTGAAGCCAGCTCGTAGAGAAAATTATCCCAACTGACACGTGTCGAAATAAAACCACTCTGCGAAAAGGTAATGTCAAACGCATTTGCATTTGGCGCCACAATTCGGCATGTATCAACCATTACCTTTTCTTTAAACTCCGATAAGGCATCTTTAAATTTTGGATTGATTGTGTTTAGGACCTTATGCACATAAGCTGCAATGGCATCACCGCATACCTTGTCCCGTGGAAACTTCTGTTTCTCAATAACAGCAACTTTTAATCCACTGTCTGCAAGCGCTAATGCACACGTACTGCCTGCGGGACCACCGCCACAGATAATAACATCAAACAATTTTTCATTTCGCTCTGACATAATACTATGAGATTCTTTTCTTTAAAATTGGAGTACGATGCTAAACCATAATTCAATGAATACTGAGCACCCAATATGCATCATAGCTAATTTCTGAAGCATCCACCATTTCCCTGACAACTTCCACGAATAGTTCATGATCGCTTGGAGATACCGCCTGCTCCAGTTCTTCAACCGTCATATTTTTCTGTTTAAGCAGATAAACGATTTGATCGTGATAATCTGAAAATATAGAAAGGCTCTCCTTCTTCTTTTTATCAAGGCATACGTCACATTTACCGCACGTATCGTACGTGATTTCATCAAAATATTCCTGCATCACTTGCATTCGACAACGATGGGACTGACTAACATAATTGACAATTGCCTCCATCTTTGTCAGGCTAAGGCTCCGCAATCGTTCCATTCTTTCACGATCAACTGGCAAGTAATCAGCATCCTGACGGGGAAGAATAAAGGTAACCTGAGGTTTCTCAGAAGAAGGATGATAGCCGAGTAGCTGTAATTCATGAAGCTTCGCCAGGTCAATCCGTATAATAGACTCATTAGTTTTTAATGCCTGAGCTATATACGTTTCGGAAATAGCCACGAAATCGAAAAATAGTTCAGCGCCATATAACCTCAACAATGATTTAATCAGTGGATCAAATCTTGCATTCGCTATTTGAAATTCATAAAGCCTCTTCTTATCAACATCTAGGTGAACACGTGAAGGACGATAAAAGCTTTCACTGAATTGAATTATTCCTTCTTGCTGAATTTTCTTTAATGCTATGTAAACCGCTGACGATTTGAGAGTAAACCGCTTGCAAAAGTCCTCCAAATCAAATTCATAACTCTCACCCTCGCTGCTGCCCAACGCTAGCTGATAATAATTGCACAACGCCTGATAAACCTTTTTCATATAATCAAGTGATGGCTGCGATTGCTGAACCTTATGCTGCAACGCCAACACATCTACATCATGGTAAATGATAACTGCATAAGACCGTTTGCCATCACGCCCTGCCCGGCCTGCCTCCTGATAATACGATTCCAAATTCTCAGGCAAATCCATGTGTACCACTGTTCGCACATCAAGCTTGTTGATACCCATGCCAAATGCATTCGTAGCAACCATCACCCTTATTTTACTGCTTAGCCATTCGACCTGCCGTACACTCCTCTCCTGATGATTCAATCCGGCATGGTAAAAAATAGACGAAAATCCCTGCCGGGTCAACGTTTTGGCAAGCTCTTGGGTAGCCTTTCGCGATCGGACATACACGATGGCGGTACCCTTAACTTTTCTAAGTATCTCGATGAGTTTCTTTTCTTTGGTCTCTGTTTTCCTAATGGCAAATGAAATATTCTCTCTTGCAAAACTTTTTTGAAAAATTGCAGGACCTCTGAATGCAAGTTTGTCAATAATATCTTCTTTTACTTGCCTTGTGGCAGAAGCCGTAAGCGCGATGATTGGCACGTCCGGCTTAGCTTCTCTCAGAAGTGCAATTTTCAAATATGGTGGACGGAAGTCATAACCCCACTGCGAAATACAGTGCGCTTCATCCACTGCAATGAGACAAACATTCATTTTTTTTATTCGCTCCTGAAATATTTCAGTTTGCAATCGTTCGGGTGAGAGGTACAAGAATTTTATTTTTCCATATACACAATTGTCAATAGCAATATCAATCTCTTCACGGCTCATCCCAGAGTGAACAGCTATCGCCTGAATTCCTCTCTGTTTCAATTGTGTTACCTGATCTTGCATCAGGGCTATCAGTGGTGTGACCACCAGGCACACCCCCTCCATTAACATTGTGGGTACTTGAAAACACACTGATTTTCCTCCTCCAGTTGGTAAAATAGCAAGTGTATCCTTTCGGTCTAGTACAGACTCAATAATTTCTGCCTGTGGAGTACGGAAGCGTTCATGACCCCAGTATTGCTTTAATATTTGCTCAGCTGTGGTCAATGTATCGATTTAACTATTGAAGTCATATAATTAAGGAGGGAAACGTTTTACATCGGAAAATTCTATGAAGCTCGGGCAAAGACCTTGTCTGTCACCAAATTAAATCTTCCTTATTCAGGAATGCACGAATGCCTTTTTTACAGTCTTCAGATGTTCTGGCTTCAACATTCATTTCCACAGCATACGCCAATGCAGCCTCTAGCTTCATAGATTGAACATCCCCGATCATTCTCTTCGTAAGCCCCATTGAGTGCCCGGAATTATTTTTGATCAATTTATTGGCAAATTCCATTACAGCCGCCTCTAGTCTATCTTTTTCAACGACACAATTAACTAGCCCAACCTGGCGTGCCGCTTCTCCACTGACTAACTCTCCACTTAGTAGCAAGTGCTTCGACTTTTGCTCTCCAATTTTTCTTATCAAGAAAACCATGACAATGGCTGGAACAAACCCTATTTTAACTTCTGTGTATCCAAACTTTGCTTCTGATACTGCATAAACAAAATCACAAACTGTGGCCAACCCACAGCCACCTGCTATTGCATGACCTTGCACCTGGGCAATAACAACTTTGTTTGAAGTGTATATTTTGTAAAACAAATCCCTCAGGTGTAGAGAATCCTTCAGATTATCCGCTTTCGAAAAATTCTGCAACTTCTCTAAATTCCCAAGATCGGCACCAGAACAAAAAACATTGCCATTAGCTCTAAGTACTATAACCTTTGCTGCCGAATCTGCCTCTGCCTTCGAAAAGGAGTTAATCAATTCTTCAACAAGTTCAAAACTTAAAGCATTTCGCTTTTCCGGGCGGTTAAGGGTGATATACCCGATTCGATCCTTAACTGAGTAGTCTACTAATTTCATTTTCTAAAGTATTATAGAATACGCCCCATGAATCAAAACAGAATGAACTGAAATATTTTTCGATTTCGCATCATTCACGATTTTTTTTGAGTAAGCCATGGAGTTACTACTGTCTAAAATAACGTGCTGAAATTGAATTCTATCGTTGATCTTATCCAGTGAACTTACGGCATTATTTCCAATGATCAGATAATCCGCACTTACTTTATTCGGCAGGCTAGTATATTTCCGATCCAGCAAGAGCATACTTTTTTTATGAAATTTAAAATAACGAAGTCCACCCGAGGTTTTGGTAAACAATGAGTCATCAATGCCAACTACTCCAACACCAGATGCAACACGATTTGGCTGAATGTGAAATCGGATTCGTTCCGTGTCGTTCAATAATGAAGAATCCGAATAAAAATAAGAACTCCCGTGGTCGATCCATTCCATTGCACTATGGCCATTCACCTTGTAAACAACGAATTGCGTTTTATTCACATCATTAATATAATGTTGCCATTGTATACCCGAATAAATAAGAACAAATAAGAAGCCGGCAATTAAATAGTAAAATCTCTTAAACTTAATAAGTAAGATAATCGTCACGATTGTTGCCATCAAAAGCCAGCATTGAAATGTGGTAAGGTAAATCCCACTGATCAAGCTGTAAGGCAAATCTTCGACTGCAAACACTCCCATGTTTACAATCTTTATACTCCACTCCAGCAGCCATCCAACAACTAGAGCAAAAGGCGATAAAAAGCTAACCGCAAATAAAAGAATACCAAGTGCCAACACCAATATTGAGCCGGGGATAACAAACAAATTAGAGAAAAGAAAATATAACGGAAACTGATGGAAGTACAATAGTCCTAAAGTAAACGTAGCGATTTGAGCCGAGATTGAAACACACGAAATACTCCAGCACCAATCAAGAAATTTATTCTGTGGATCCCATAAATTGTAAAGCGGCCTTTGCAAATAAACTATCCCAATCACGGCCAGGTAAGAGAGCTGAAACCCAACAGACATGATAATATAAGGATCATATAAAAGTAAAATAAAAGCTGACGCAGCAAGGGTATTATATATATTAGTACTTCTTGAAAAAGGTTTGGCTAAAGCCACGAACGAAAACATAGTCACTGCCCGTAATACGGATGGGGAAAGACCAGTTATAAATGCATACGCCCATAGGCAAACTAAACTAATAATTGCAATTAACCAGGGGCTATACGAAACTGAACGTATCGGTTTTAATAACAAAAGAATAATCCAATACAAGATGCCTACATGCAAACCCGATACGGCTAACACGTGCATTGCACCACTTGCCGAATATGCATTTTGAAGATCATTATCGAGCCCATCCCTTACCCCTAGGACAAGCGCCAATGCAATGGCTTGCTCCTGACCGCCATGAACAAATTCCTTCATTTTCAACGATGCCCATGTGCGTGCCTGTTGAGAATAAAACAGAAATCCTTTTCGTTGCGCCTGAGCAATGAAATGAATATTCTCACTTCGCACAAATTGCTGATGGTAGATATTTCTGAAAGTCAAGAACCGCCTAAAATCAAACTCGTGCGGGTTGGCAGGAGATTCCAGTGGAATTGGTGCACCTTTAACTAAAATCTGATCGCCATATTTTAAATCAATTCTGCCTGATTGCTTTGAGAAATAAATTAAGACATTGCCAGTTGCTGGTATCCATTCATCCTTAAGCTTTACTGCATCCACAACCACTTCAACTTTCCACGATTTTATTTTTTCCTCTGGCAAGGATTTTACTTTTGCGCTGTAAGCTTCAATTGACTTAATGTGAGTAAGATGATCAGCCTTGCGTGTTTCCGTGTGATGAAGTATATTAATAAACCCTGCCACATAAACAGCAAACAATCCAACGAGGCCTGCGACTATCGATTTTGTTGTTGACGTTCTAGGAAGGAAATAGCCAAACGCAAATAGCAGCAGAAAAAAAATAAAAAGCCATGAAGCAACTTCTGTAGAAATAATATCAGGCATGTAAATACCCAATAGTGTGCCCATGATAAAAAAGGCAGTTATCCGAACCATTGCGTAGGGCATCCATTTTACCATATAGGTAAGGTAGAAAGACTCAGGAAAAAATTCAAACAGTCTTTCGTTGAAGCCGTAGCAGATTGCTATTAAAATATGTTCAAAAAAAAGCGGTGATCGATCTAAAATTCAGAACGAACACCGCTTCTGCCAAAAATATCAATTTAATCCATCTTCATTATCACAGCCAGCACGATAACCATTGCAAACATTAAAATCACAAACCAAAGTCTTTGTACAAAATCAATTAAGGTTCTCATATATTTTCTTATTAGTATGTATAATCAGTTAAAATAATTAAGGCATGCAGGTAATCAGACTTTAGGTCTGCCTTGATTGTTCCCTGTATGTTTATGATGTAAACCCTGTTAGTTGGGCTTGAAAGGAGGGGCTATGGAGCGTTTATGCTGGTGATTACATAAAATACATTGTAAAGAGAGACTACGACAAATAATGATTCATTTGTCTCAATTTCCAATGCAGGCAGATCAAAATTAACATCCCAACTAGGATATCCAGCCAACTGTATCCCCGAAGAAGAATTCGTATAGGTGAGATATTCAGAGGCTTTATGATAAACAATGGGATTACCAGAATTGGACTGGAGAAAGGTTTGATGGCTCTTACTAGACTGGTGCCTCCTTAGAAATTCAGGGTTAGCGTAAACAACAATAATGAATATCGAAATAACTTCGAAAAGAAAAGCACAAAACCTTCTTATTTTAGACAGTGAATTCATCAATATTAAGAAAGCCAAAGTTATATATTTCCAGAAGGATTTTCCTACTCCCCTCCTTGGAATAGCTCATATTTTCGTTGTATCGGATTTGCCGTATGCCTCAATTATGTCGCGTACCAGTTTATGACGAATGACATCTTTCTCGGTTAACTCCACCATCTCTATACCTTTCACGCCATTCACTATGCGAATAGCCTCTTTCAAGCCTGATTTCTGATTACCCGGCAAATCAATTTGTGAGGCATCGCCTGTTACAATCATTTTAGACTCTGGTCCCATCCGCGTAAGAAACATCTTCATTTGCATGGGAGTTGTGTTCTGTGCTTCATCCAGCAGAATAAAGGCGTTGTTAAGGGTACGTCCGCGCATATAAGCTAAAGGAGCAATCTCAATCAACTCGCGCTCCATATAAAATTTTAATTTTTCTGACGGAATCATATCATTTAATGCATCATAGATAGGGCGCAGATAGGGGTCAATCTTTTCCTTTAAATCTCCAGGCAAAAAGCCCAGATTCTCTCCTGCTTCTACTGCTGGCCGGGTAATAATAATTTTTCTTACCTGCTTAGCTTTCAAAGCCTTCACAGCCATGGCAACGGAAACAAAAGTTTTGCCTGTACCGGCTGGTCCAAGAGCAAAAACAAGATCATTTTGTTTGATGGCCAATACCAATTTCTGCTGGTTCGGTGTTTTTGCCTTGATAGGATTTCCTCGAGTTCCATACAGCAGCACATCGTCCGCAAATTCATCTGGCATGAAATCCTGTCGTTCCTGAGCAATGTAACCGCGTACATTCTCCTCGTTAATCTTGCCAAACTGATGAAAATGATCCACAAGCGAATTGACTATATCCGCAATCTGAACTAAATCGATAGGGTCCCCCTTCAATACAATTTCATTGCCTCGAGAAATTATTTTGCTTTTTGGAAAAGCGAGGGTTAGCTCATTCATGTTTCTATTTTCTACTCCCAGAAAGTCGAGCAGCGAAACATTTTCAAGTGTAATGGTTTTTTCTATCAATGAATTAAAGTGGTTGAAATGATTTAATTTTGATACAACAAAACTAACTAATATTCCGGCCTATTGAAAACCAGCCGGTAGTCGTAAAGTTCAACCATGGCCATCGTCACCTTACTTACCGACAGCGGAGAAAGTGACCACTATGTGGCCGCCATTAAAGCAAAAATATTAAGTGTCAACCCTGGACTTACCCTTGTGGACATTAGCCATAATATTGCAGCCTGTGATATCGCTCATGGTGCATTTGTGCTGAAAGCAGTTTTCCGAGATTTCCCCAAGGGCACGGTTCACTTAACTGGCGTTGACGCTACTTCCAACCGGGGCGATAGCAGCATTGCCTTACAACTTGAAGATCATTTTTTTGTGGGGCCAGACAATGGGCTATTCGGTTTAATAAGTGAAAAGCCTCATCAGGGGTTAGTTGAACTTAATAAAATCAATCCTGTTACCACAACTTTCCCGGAGAAAGATATTTTCGCTGCGGTAGCCGCTAAACTTGCCAGCGGGGTTGCCATCAGCACAGTCGGTATTGCCATGTCCACCTTTCGGAAGCTGACAGACAGGCACGTGAAGGCAACTAAAAAATTAATTGCAGGAAATGTGATCCGGATTGATAACTATGGCAATCTCCTTACTAACATTCCTAAAGAGGTTTTTGAGACATTAAGTAAAGGCAAAAATTTTACCATCCAGTTTAGCGGAGAGAAATTCAAAAAGATTCACGCAACCTACAATCAGACCGATCAAGGCGAATGCTTTTTAATTTTTAATAGCCTTGGATTGCTGGAGATTGGAATATACAAGGGGAACGCAAGTGAACTATTAGGCCTGGGGCATGATAGTCAAGTCAATATCACCTTTGAGGAGTAGTACGATAGCCGACACCAGCATCATAATAAATTATTGTTACCAATGATCACACGAATTGTACGAATGCATTTTACCGAAGCAGGCCTACAGGAGTTTCTTGACATATTTAACACTCATAAAAATGCCATTCGGAATTTTGAGGGGTGCTCACACCTTCAATTATTGAAAGATGCTGATGACCCCTTATGTTACACTACACTTAGCCATTGGGACAAACAAGAAAGCCTAGATCAATACCGTCAATCAGAGCTATTTGGTAAAGTTTGGGGTAGGGTGAAGAACCTATTTTCGGAACGGAGTCACGCATTTTCATTGGAGAAATTTATTGAGTTGTAAAAAATTGTATCGGAATTAAAGATTCCACATATTTGCAACCCGTTTGCCTTAGTGGCGGAATTGGTAGACGCGCACGACTCAAAATCGTGTACCGTAAGGTGTGCCGGTTCGATTCCGGCCTGAGGTACTCTCTGTAAAGCAGATAGTTAAAAGGTCTTCTGAATTTGTCTAATTCTGAAGGCCTTTTTATTTGGAGAACAGTTCCCACTCACAATTATTCATTGGTGAGTCAATAACGATTAAATGATCACTCTATCTCTGAACCTTAATCGATGTTAGGTTTCTTTTCATACAACAAATCTAAAGCGTTAGATCTGATGCGTTGACTTATTGAATTCGCGGACATCCAACCGCGTTGTGCACAACGACCTTGGCATGTTGCGTAGCTTAGCATGAGCGATGGCTTTGAGGCTATTACTTATATCCTTTGTTGGTGTTTCGTTTCTATTTTTTCGTCAATAACCCAAGTCGCTCACCCATCAAGATGTGTTTGTAAGCCTCACTGTTATCTTCTTTCGGTGTATCGAGTATGAAATTTACTTGATCTTGAAAAATCATGATGAAATCTGAACCACCAAAAGCAAAATTTCCTAACATGTCGCCTTTCATTACGTGTGCTCCTGGTTTTACATTTTTCTCAAAATTTACTGATCCAACCGCTACCATTCCAATTGGTAGAAGTGCTACCAGTCCATACCCTTCGGTTTCTAAAATCACACAGCCTCTCGTCTCAACAGTCTGCCATCCTGTTTTCGCTGCTGGATTAAATGCATATCTTCCATTCTCGGCATCCCACCAAAGCGAGCCGCCAGTTGGATTTATACCTTGTATGATACGGACTTCTTTAACAGTTCCGTTCATGGGAAAATGATACCGATGGTAGTCATTCACATTCAAAAATGAGTGAGTAAAAGTCCCGTTGGCAAAGAAGTCTTTGTATTCACTATCTTCTCCAATTAGGTCTGATATAGACCTCAAAGTGGAAGACTTCACTGCAACTCCTGTAAACACCAAATTTGAACTACTGTCAATAGCCCATATGCCTTGCGGTTCAGAATCCGCAAATGAAGCAACTATTGAGTTGTCACCTGGAGAGGCTATTGGTCGCATACCGTTTGATTTCAGGTATCGTGTAAAGAAGTCGTTGAAAGTTTTCCAATTGGATGGGTCTTCGTACCAGCCATTTTGAAGGCCAAAATTCGCATCATTCAATGCCATTTGATAATATTGTTCATTCCAAGAGGTCTCTGTGTCTAGAAATTCACCCCATGACTTACTGAAAGTAATTAACCAAGAAGCGAACGGCTCTGCATATTGTAAAGAATTATTAACTAAACCTTTACCTTCCAATTCTGGGAGTGGTTGATCTATTATAAAGTAGAAATAGCAAAGACTTTGAAAGATGTTGTCAAAGATTTCCGGATATTCTTCTTTTTTCAATAATGCCCAAGGCATGGATGTTTCTGACCATGAAACAAACTCATAGTATTCAGTTAGATTTTGAGCGGGGTTTGTGTTTCTATCTGAATTGATTTGCTTTGCTTTTTCTATTGAAGCAATTAGCATGGCTTTAACTTCGGGATTGTTCTCAACCAAAGTGATTAATTCCCTTGTAGCTTGTCCATATTCGACTTTCTTATTGGAATTACTATTGCATGAAACAAGAAAGGTTATAACAAGAACAAAATAGATATAGTGTAAATAGTTTTTGGAATTTTTCATTTTGATTGACTTTAGTTCTAACTTATTTTGAAAACTTTGAATCCGGTGGATTCAATCTTATAGGCAACAAGTAAATATATAAAAAGTTAATTTTTAATAACTCCTTTTGTTACGAATAGTCAAGGGTATTCGAAAATGCTCTACATACCACGAACCTTCCGATTGTCGTTCGCTCGCGTGAAAAGTGATACCAAAAAACCTACAAGAAAAATGGCTATGGTACCAAAAACAATGGTGAGATAGGGATGAAATAAATTTCCAATGGCATCTTTTCCTAAAAAAATATTAGATAGACTTAGCCACACGATAATAATTAGACCTGCGGCAACGCCTGCAATTCCACTGATCGCATTCTTATGCTTCGAGATTATTCCTAAAAGAAAGAGTCCCAACATTCCTCCACTAAAAACAGATGCGAGTTTCCACCAGGCATCTAAAGCACTTTTCACATTGATCATGGCAATGCCAATCACAATACCTATCAAACTAATGATTGCTGAAGAAGTGTAAAGCACACGCATTCGCTCTTGGTCTGAAGCGGTTACCTTAAAATATTTGTTATAATAATCGGTGAGAAAAACGGTTGCCGAACTATTGAAACTTGTTGAGATGGTGCTCATCCCTGCAGCAAATATGGAAGCAATCAAAAGGCCGGTCATGCCTGCTGGCAATACATTCACGATAAAGTAAGGAAAAACCCGATCACTCATATTGGCATCTTGAAGATCTAAGGGAAGCTCAGCCACAGCGTGATAGTAAGCAAAAAGCGAAGTGCCAATAAATAGAAATAGGGCCGACATAGGAAGGTACAACAAGCCACCTATCAAAGCAGAACGTTTTGCTTCCTTATCTGATTTTGAGGCCATATAACGTTGAACATAATTCTGATCGATGCCATAGTTCTGAAGGTTAATAAATACTCCGTAAACCAACACCACCCAAAAAGTAGGCTCGGATAAATTCAGGCTAAAACTTCCAAGTCCAAATTTTTCATTTTCAATAGCTATATCAAAAATTTGACCTGGTCCTTGTGGCATACTAAACAGGATATACCCAATACAAACAACAGCACCCACTATTAGAATAATACCTTGAATAGCATCAGTCCAAAGCACTGCCGAAATGCCACCCAACATAGAATAGATTCCTACAATAAGGCCTGTGAATATTATAACAGTTGCAATATCCCAACCTGTGATCGCATTCAAAGTTAATGCTAATAAATACAGGATGGTGCCAATACGCATTAGCTGTGTAAGGAGATAGCACATTGAAACATAAATGCGAGCCCATGGACCAAAGCGCTGTTCCATGTACGTATAGGCTGAGGGGCTATTGACTTTTCTGTAAAGCGGAACAAAAAACTTTACAGCTACTAGGGTGGCAATGGGGAGTGATAAACTAAAAGCAAAGGCGTTCCAATTGGAGAGAAATGCATTACCCGGTAAGGCTAAATAACTAATGCTACTTACAAAAGTTGCGAAGATTGACATTGTTACAACCCATCCTGGGATAGTACTTTCTCCTAATGTGTAGGTCGCAGCCGTTCTGTCTTTTTTGAAAAAGGAGCCGCCAAAGATCGAGATCCCAACGATGTAACTGAAAAAAATAATTAAGTCAATACTGTTCATACAAGGAGGCTACATCTGTTCATAAAATAATCGAGACCCTGAGTCAAATAGTTTTAATGTAAAAATTTAAAAGCGAACTATTTCAATACCTAATTCCGCAACAAGCTGATTGAAAACATTCCTAATGGTTTCCATTTTCTTAATGTCCTGAACTTGCATGGGTGACCTTGAAATTCTGCAATTGGGCTGAATCTTTAATCCCCTTTCTTTCAAAAATAATTTTGCTGTGTAAGGATAATTATTGTGAATGATTGAATCCATCATATCCAATGATCTGTTTAGTCCTTCCAGTTTCTCTGTTTTACCTTCTTTCTTTAAAGTGCTCAACAAGTAACTCAATAATTCCGGATAAAGGTTTGCCGAAATCGGAGAAAGTCCTCGCGCACCTGAAATTATCGAGGCAACTCCTGTGGGAACATGAGCATTGTAAAAACCAAGCGGTGTTCCTTCAATGGCTTCCAGCTTCCTCTTAATTTCCGTAAGATCGCAACTTGTGTCTTTATGAAATACAAATCGATTAGTATGAGCCAACCATTTGATTATCGCAGGTAATAGCAAACGTTTGTAGGGAACAGGACATTCATATAATCCTAAAGGTATATCTCCAGTTTTTTCAAGAAGTGCCTCCATTTGAAGTTTAAAGACGTCATCAGATTCAAACTCATCACAAGGTTGACTCGTACTGATAACAACAGCTTTTACCCCGGTATCGTAAATTCGCTTAATGAATGTTGCTGATACATCCATATCATTTCCAAATGAACCGGTTGCTATTACCGGTAGTCTTCCCTTAGCCGTATCAACGACCGTTTTTGTAATCAATAATCTTTCCTCGTCAGTCAGTTGAAACATCTCGCTAGATAGACAATTTGCAAACAGACCGTTAGCTCCAGCGGAAATATAGAATTCAGTCAATTGTTCCAACGCTGGCAAATCCAACCCATTTCTATCATTAAACGGGGTAAGCATTACCGGCCATAAGCCTTGAGGGAGTAATTTCATTTTCTATTGTTCGTTTTTAAATAATAAAAGTGACCATCCTCTGTACCCAATAATAAGACGGGCCTATCATTCTTATCCAATCCATAATGGTAGGTGAAGTTGCAGGGCATTTTTATGCCATACAACTCTCCGCCAAATCGAGTTGCAGAACTAGTGCAACCCTTGAAAATAAAACCACCAGCAAGATGAGCAATTTAGGTATACCTGAATGGTTGACTTTTCGCATACAACATAATTTCAGTTTCGATCCAAATGAACGTGTAAAATATATACTAATTAATGTTTAATCTAAATTCCCTCAGATTTTCAGCCTCCTATCTTTCCTTTCAAGTTGAGATTAATCCAGAGGCTTCAAATCATTTGAAAGTAAATGGCTCACCTTCTTCTATTTTCCTCACAATGAAATTTTTGTATGAATTATAGACTGGAAATCGTCAAATTACTTACCTTGATAAGGTAGAACTTAACCCATCATCCCTCAAGGCGGATAACTGTATTACTAATAGCATTACTTCCCTCACGATCTATAAAACCAGAAACGAAAAACGAACTTAGTTTTGAACATTTATAGTTTATAAAAATGAAATATATTGTATGTGAAAATCCTAATCACTTTTCAATTCGAGAAGGAAAAGAGCCTGATTTTACACCAGGA
>JAENVX010000229.1 GCA_016650355.1 Bacteroidia bacterium
TACTCAAGCAGATCCCATCGGAACTAAAATTGAATCCGTCCGGACTGACTTTCAAAAAACTGCTGATGAAATTGTGCTCAGCAACTATGCACCCGCTGGGGTGATCATAAACGATACGATGGACATTGTCCATTTTAGAGGACACACCAGCGACTATTTGGAACAAACACCAGGTAAGCCAAGTCACAACCTGCTAAAGCTCGCAAAAAAAGGATTGGCATTTGAACTGCGTAGCCTGATACACAAAGCGAAAAAAGAAAAAAAAATTGCTACAAAAGATACTATTCAATTCCCCTTAACGGACAAATTGCAAAGCATATCCATCGAGGTTTTACCCCTTCCCAATACGATAGAGCCTTATTACTTAGTACTTTTTACTGACACAACACGTCACCAAAAAACAGGTATAAAAGGCAAAAAGAAAACTTCTTCAGCCAAAGAAAAAAAAGATGCTAAAGACCTGCGCATCGAACAGTTGGAAAAGGAACTGGCGCAAATTCATGAAGACATGCACAGCATCACGGAGGAACAGGAGGCAACAAATGAAGAGCTCCAAAGTGATAACGAAGAGTTACTCAGCAGCAGTGAAGAATTGCAGAGTTTAAACGAAGAACTGGAAACCAGTAAGGAAGAGCTGCAAAGCACCAATGAGGAGCTTACGGTTGTTAACCAGGAAATAGTTAATTTAAATGAACTGGTAACAGATTCGCTTGCTTATTCAGATGCTATCGTCAGCACTATACGCGAACCGCTGTTGGTGTTGGATCAGAATCTAAGAGTAAAAACCGCCAACAGTTCCTACTATCAATTATTTCAGGTAAAGAAATTAGATACAGAAGGTGAATTTCTTTATTCGGTAAATAATAACCAATGGGACATCAACGCCTTAAGACGCCTGCTTGAAAAAATGCTACCCGAAAAAACAACGTTTAAAGACTTTGAAATAACCCAAACCTTTCCAGTAATTGGTGAACGGGTCATGCTGCTCAATGCAAGTGAACTTAGAAAACAAGGTTCCTCAGAAAAACTGATTCTGCTGGCGATGGAGGATATCACCGCGCGAAAACATCTTCAAATTAAAGAAGACAAACTTCGCGGACGAATAGAGGCGCATGCGTTGATGGTTCAGGATATGCTCATGACGGCACCGGCCTATATCTGCACACTAACTGGCCCTGATCATGTGTATGACTTGGTAAATTCAAAATACCAGCAACTGTTTGGCAATCGTCCATTGGAGGGCCTACCTATTTTTAAGGCACTGCCAGAGTTGGCAGGTCAAGGCTTCGATCTCATATTTGACAAGGTATACACCAATGGAGAAAATTATAATGGGACTGACGTTCCGATCTGGCTGGCTCGCGATATCGGTTTAGCGCCAGAGCTGCGCTACTTCAATTTCAACTATCAACCCATGTACGATGAGAATAAAAAAATCTATTCCATTCTTGTTTTTGGATATGAGGTAACTGACATGATGAGGGAGAAAATCTTAAAGGAAGAATTGGATCAAAAGTATACTCACCAACTGGAAGAAAAAGTAAAACAGCGAACGGATGAATTGCTAGTCGTTAACAAGGAATTGCATTCAAACATTGACGAGCTCGGAAAAATGATCAGAGAGCTTGAATCCTTTACCTATGTGGCCAGTCATGATCTGCAAGAGCCGCTGCGCAAAATTCAAACATTCGCTAATCGTTTGCTGGAAAAAGAAACAGACAACCTGAGCGAAACGGGAAAGGACTACTTCACCAGAATGCAGAGGGCCGCCAAGCGGATGCAGCAATTGATTACCGACTTACTTGCCTTTTCCAGAGTAAGTACATCGGAACGGAAATTTGAAAGAACAAATCTGGATCTGATCGTAGCGGACATTAAAAATAATTTTAAAGATATCATTGAAGAAAAGAAGGCAACGATTGAATCGTCAGGACTTGGCGAAGTGAATACTATTAAATTCCAATTTTACCAGGTGATGCAAAACCTGATCGGCAATGCACTCAAGTTTTCGAATCCTGCCAGAGCACCACATATCACCATCAAGAGTGAGAACGTATTGGGGGCAAAGCTAAATCAAGGGCAAGCCGACTTACTTTCTGATCAGACAAACCTTCCCTTAAACAAGCTAGATCCTGAAACAATATATTGTCACATCTCTGTTGCCGACAACGGAATAGGTTTTGACCCACAATACAAGAGCCGCATCTTTGAATTATTTCAACGGCTGCACGGCAAAGAAGCGTTTAATGGAACAGGCATTGGACTTTCCATTGTGAAGAAAATTGTAGAAAATCACAAAGGTGTAGTTACCGCTAACGGTGAACTGGACAAGGGGTCCACTTTTCACGTTTATTTACCGAATAATTAATATTTTACTGTTGAACTTCATTTCTTTCTTTTGGGCAAAAAAAATGAAGCCCTTAGTCAAATCTATTGGGTATAATTCCAATTGTATCCAATATAAAATTGTGCCAAAACGAAATTTGATTTATTAGTGTGGAATAGTGTAGATGTAATTCCTCATCAATAAATATATCATATTATTCGATGTACCTTGTTGCACCCTCACTATTCGCCATTAGCTTGTATTCAATGATAACTGATCTGCTTAAGAGCGGCTGGAATAAACTTACTTAACAGCCTGGCAA
>JAENVX010000230.1 GCA_016650355.1 Bacteroidia bacterium
GTTGCAACCTAACCTTGTTCCGTACCACAGCAGCAAGCATAGCAAAAGGATCATCGTATGGAGCTGATCTGCTCTCCAAAATTTCTGACTTTTGATCTTCCCCTTCATTTAGTCTGTATCTAATATCCTTTCGGTTATCACTATAAATATATCCGCTCTTTCCATAAACCTCCATATCTTTTCTTCCCATTGGCCAATTCCAAGAGGCCTCAATTATACCTTGCATCTTTGGATACTGTAGAATAATGGTGGCTTCATCCTCAACATTTGGATAACGTTCTGGCTTTATTGTTTGGGCAACAGCCATTACCGATTCAGGCTTCTTTCCGTTATTCAACCATGTAATCAGATTAGCACCATAACATCCAAAATCCATGAGCGCCCCACCACCATTTGCAACTGGATCGGTAAGCCACTCTAAAAATTCTTTACTAACACCAATTTCACTTGGCCCTTGGTGTCCGTCACGAACAACTATTTTCCGAAGCTCACCAACATCCCCATTACGTACCATATCATACGTCTTATGATTAGTCGCATACCATGTTGTTTCATAATTGGTAAGAAGTTGAACATTGTGTTTTCTAACAAGAGCTTCCATTTTTTTTGCGTGTTCCAAACTCACAGCCAGGGGCTTCTCAACCATTATATGAATTCCTTTGGGCGCACAAACCTCTACAACATTCAAATGTTCATAAGTAGACCCAAATGCAGAGACAGCTTCCGGCTTCGTTGCCTTTATCATGTCCTCCATGTTTTTGTAAACCAAGTCCATAGAGTAGCCGTATTTCTTGGAGTACCGAAGCGCCAGTTCTTGATTTGGTTCTACAATGCCAACTATCTCAATGTCCTTTCTATCACGTACTCTTAATATCCCATTAACATGGTCGTGTGTAAGTCCAATTACACCAACTCTAAGTGGTGCTTCGTTGGTCTGTCCAACAAGAGATTCTGAAATTATGCTACAAAGCAAAAAGGCAAACAGAAATATTCTTCTTTTCATAGAATTTACAATTCGTACATCAACAGTAGAGCGGTTATCCTTAGTGCAATCCTCAATCTTCAACCTTTGCCTTTCCATTGTTAAAGGTGGCAATCGCTCTGCCCTTTATAGTCTTTCCAAGCCAAGGTGAGTTCCTCGACTTTGAATAATTGGTGCTTTTGTCAAATGTCCATTTTGCATTCGGATCGAAGAGGGTCAGGCAGGCCTTTTCATCGACCTCAATTTTTGGAATTTCCTGCTTTAGCAGCTTACGAGGAGCCGTGGTAATTTTTTCAATCAGAAGATCCATCTCAACCCATTTGGAAAGCGTACTAAGCTGAGATGCGAAAGTCTGCAGATTTATCATTCCAAAATCCGATAAGTCAAACTCTAAAAATTTACTCTCATCATCTTGTGGAACATGACCTGATATCAACACATCAATGGTTCCATCATTCAACCCTTTGATCAATGCTTCATTATCTGCTTTCTCGCGTAACGGAGGATTTACTTTGTAATTGGTGTCAAAGTCCATGAGCAAACTATCGTCCAACAAGGCTTGGTATCCCGTGATGTCACAACTTACGTTTAATCCTCTTTTCTTTGCTGCTTTAACAAGCTCAACTGTTTTTGCAGTAGATATTTTAGAGAAATGCAATCGGCCACCTGAATAATTCAATAGTTCAAGGTTTTTACTCACCGCCACTTCCTCAGCTATGCGTGGCATCCCTTTCAACCCCAACATGGTGCTATTGATACCCTCGTGCATCTGCCCAAACATATTTAGCCAGTTGTCTTCCGGATGATCGATGAGGAGGCCGTCAAATTTTTGCAGATACTGCAGTGACTTCAAAAAAATATCTGTATGCCAAACCGACTTAAGTCCATCCGTAAATCCAACTGCGCCTGATTCAAAGAGGTCAATCATCTCCGTCAACTCTTCACCTTTATTATCCTTCGTAACAGCCGCCAACGCATGAATCTTTACAAGACGATTCTCGTTACCCTGCGTGATGTAACTTATTTCATTTTTAGTTTGTACCGTAGGATAGGTATTGGGTAGGATGGCAACGTCTGTAAACCCACCAGCAGCAGCTGCCTTCGTAAGGGAAGAAAGATCTTCCTTGTGTTCAAGTCCTGGGTCACCCACGTAGGCACCCAAATCAAACCATCCGATGGAGAGGAACATTCCCTCGGCTTCAATTATTTTATCTGCGGTGTAATTTTTATCTCCTATCTCAGCAATGCGTCCATTGTTGATTAAAACATTTTTTTTCTTGTTGTGGAAGGGATTTCCTTTATTAATTATCGTAGCAGATTGGAGGAGTATTTTCATTCTTCTATTTTAAAAATCTGATCAAAAGAACTTCTGCCAAGAGAAAGCACAACGCAAGTACGATGGCATACTTCCATAGTGGCGTACCCAAATATCTCTCTTTTATTGCGTTACTAAAAGCCTCCACAGAAGAAGCCTGAAAAAGAGAAACATTATTTCCGTTTCCAAGTAATTCCATAATCTGCTCTTCAGTATATTGATCCAGCGATGATTCGGTTTTGTCCAGATTAAAAGCAAACAAATCTAATGTATCGCGTTGAAAAATCGCCCTATAAAATCCTGGATTGATTGCAAATTTTGGTATTTCCATAATTAATTGATCATTCAGCTTACGCTGAGTGGGCACAATCTCTTGTTGTCCAATTAACTTAACCGGTTCTTCCCCGATCAGGCTGTCGGCCCGCAAACTTATCAAGCTTTCGCTTGTATGATAGTAGGTCATGTTTTCATCCCGCCTGCTGCTTGCTGCAATCCGATACATGACTGGTACGAAGATAGCCTGATTATAAAAATCTGTAAATTCCTTTTCCAGTGGGCATGCCATAATGAAAACGTTGCCATCCCTGGACAGAAAGGGCTGGCCATTTTTAAACTTCAGAATGGCTGATGGGTCATTTCCCCAATCCAGTACCTTAGAAGCCCTGGGCATTGCCAATGAAATTGACTTCTCTTCAAACACATTAGCAAAAAAAGGATTTAGAAAATCAGGTCTGTCCAACTCCGTTAATTCAGTGCTGTCAATCTTTGAAAGTGATGCCCGCCCCAGAAGAGCTTGATACGATAGAACGTCAGGAGAATTACCAGATATCAGTAGCAATTGAACATGATCACCTCTACTGCCAAGCGATGCACTTAGTCCACCATCAAGTTTATTAACACCATTCACAACCACAAGATCGGCCTGCGCCAGCATACTGTAATCAACATTACTTGCATCAAAGCTTTTGAATGTAAACAGGCTGTTGTTGCCATACACACGTTGAACGGAGTTGGAGGTTGCCTTCTCTCTTATTTCTACCACTCTTATTTTGGCTGAGAAGTTTAGTGCCAGAAAGAATTCGTTATCAAAACTGACTGGAAAATCGCTGAACGTGATGGCGGCTTCATTTAAACCAGAAAGACCAGAAGTCAAATCAAAACTGGTTTCAGCCACACTGTTAGGTTCAATATCAATGGCAGCCGTTGCTGACTGAATACCGTTGATGGAAAGTTTAGTTATCAGTCCTTCCTTCTTTGCTGCCCCCGTATTTTTCAAGCGAAGCTTTATCGCATTTTTCTCTCCACCTATTGAAAAAGGATTGTCCAAAAAGACGGTATCTACAAAAACATTTGCTGATTGATTGAAGACGATTGGAATCATGTGCCATTGATTGGCTGAATCGATTGCTGAATCTTCATTACCAAAAGTAGATTTCTGAAAATCCGAAATCCAAAATATATCGTTACCCATAGGTTCTCCCATTCTTCGCGTCACCTCGTTAAATGTTCGGCTAATGGGTGACAAGCGAGTCTGTGCCAACAGATCTTCTACCTCGGTTTTCGATTTAAAGGTATTGGAGAATGGCGCAAAGTCATTCGTTATAAACTTATAGCGGGTATCATCAGGAAAGAGGTTTACAATTTCTTTTGCAAATCCAACTCCCGCATCCAATGCTCGTACTTTATCTTCTACTTGAGCCGACATACTATACGAATTATCTAGATAGATAACCATATTCTTTCCACTTGTCATTTGTTCGCTAGCGGGTAGAAAAGGCTGCGCGAAAGCAAGAACCAGAAAGAGAAGAAATAGTAGGCGTGAAGCTAGTACAAGGTATTTCTTAAGCTTTCGCTTTTGGGTGGTCTCCTCTTTTACTTGTTTTAGGAGCCGGGTGTTGGAAAAATAAATACGGGTGGTCTTTCTAAAATTGAAGAGATGAATGATGATTGGGATAGAAAGAGCTGAAAGTGCCCAAAGAAACTGAGGGAAAACAAAATTCATTCGTGCAAATCTAATCCGGTTTAACGGATTAATGCCCCATTTGGATTGTATTTTTTGATGAATGGATGGGGTCATCAGAGCCGAATACACCATCAACCAAAAAAAATAAAGATTAGAAAATAAAAAAGGCCACCGACAGGCAGCCTTATTAATCCTAAAATGACAATGATATTAGCTTTGCTTACTGCCCAGCATAAGGAAGTCGTTGACATTTATCTCTGTCACGTATTTCTTCTCGCCTTTGTCCGTCTCATACGCACGATGGATGAGTTTTCCCTCCACGGCAACCTCAGCTCCTTTCTTGAGGTATTTGCTTGCAACGTCCGCAAGCTTACCCCAAATCACAATGTTGTGCCATTGCGTATCCTCTACTTTTTCTCCCTTTTGATTTTTGTAGGAGTCTGAGGTGGCAATTGAAAAAGATGCCTTTTGGTTTTTGCCAAAAGTCTTCACTTCAGGGTCTTTGCCCAGTCTTCCAATCAGGTTCACGCTGTTTCTTAAGCTTTTCATAATAATAGTGTTTAAATTGTTTAACATTTTTTCTCCAACCACTTTGTTGCGATTGGTGATACAAAGGTGGCGGACGAAAAAGGCCTCAGTCGTTTATTAATCAGTTACTTTCGGTTATATTCGTTTGTAAACGTTTGTAAATGGAAGCAAAACCTGCGAAAAAGGCAGAAATTGAACAAAAAGTATGCTTAGAGTGCGGTGGTAAAATTATTGGTAGAGCCGACAAAAAATTTTGTTCCGATCAATGTCGCGTTATGCACAACAATCGCCTTAACAGTAATGAGACGAATTTTATGCGAAACGTAAACAATGTTTTACGCAAAAATCGCAGGATATTGATCGATCTTAATACGACAGGAAAATCCAGGGTATCGCGTGAGAAACTTAATGAGAAAGGATTTGACTTTAGTTTATTTACGAGTACCTATGTCACCAAAGAGGGGTCATTGTATCACTATTGTTATGAACAGGGATACTTGCAGGTGGACAAGAATTGGTATTTGTTAGTAGTGAAAAAAGAAACACTTTAGTCCTTAAATAGTTAGAAACAAGAATAGATTCTATAAGAGATAAGAAAATTACCAGACAGAATAGTATAACAAAAGCCGTTAAAATGAAAAAGAAGAAATCGAGAACTAAAAGACAAAGATCGCGGATCAAAAAAACTCCCGAAGTAAAAAAAATAAAATTTGCTGAAAATGAAAAAATTGCGCGGCTGCCTGTTCGCAAAACGCCAAGAGGTCATCGCTTCGCCATTACTAATTATGGAAGGACAATCAGCTACACGACAGTTCCCGAAGAAGGATATATTTTAAAGCCCGGTCGAATTAGAAAATATTTTGGAGTTTCAATTGGCAGAAAAACTTTCCTTGTTCACCGGCTGGTGGCAATCGAATTCGTAAGGCAGTACAAAACAGATCAACGTTCGGTTATTCACAAGGACTATAATAACGCGAACAATTACTTTGAAAACCTGAAGTGGGTAAACCGGGCTGATCAGGAGAAGCACGTGCGTTCAAATCCGTCAGCAAAAAAAATTGGGAACCAAAAATTGACAGAAGATCGGGTGCGCATAATAAAACGGAAGCTATTGAATGGGAAAACGAGACTAAAAATGATAGGCAAACAATTCGGGGTATCTGACATGCAGATTCATAGAATAAAAACAGGAGAAAACTGGGGGCATGTAAAAATCTAGAACCGTGTTGCTAATATTTGAGTCAGTAATTTGTACCCATCATCCTCGATCTAAATCAATATCATTACCATTAATTTTTAACACCACATGAACAATTGGTCATTAAAGGGTAAAAAAGCTTTAGTAACTGGTGGCACCAAAGGAATTGGGCTTGCCATCGTGAAAGAGTTTCTGGAATTGGGTGCTGATGTTTTAGTAGTCGCCCGTGACACCAAATCCATTCAGGGCAAACTAAAAAATTCCGCACATTTGTTTGTCCTAGACGGTGACGTAACCAATGCAGCCTTTCGGAAGTCCTTGATCCAAAAGACAACTGAAAACTGGGGAAAGTTAGATGTTCTCGTGAATAATGTCGGAACAAACCTGCGCAAAAGATTTGTTGAATACACAGAAGAGGAATATCGCCAGCTTTTCGAAACCAACTTATTTAGTCTTACTGAAATCACAAAACTCGCATTTCCACTTTTGCAGAATTCAGGAAAAGCCAGTGTGATTAACATGGCCTCTGTTGCTGGTACATTTGATGTACTCACCGGCCCTCCATATGGAATGACAAAGGCTGCTATCATCCAACTTACACATCATCTTGCTGTAGAATGGGCTTCATTTAATATTCGCGTCAACGCCATTTCACCCTGGTATATCGAAACGCCATTGACTGCCCCCATAATGACCAACGTAGAGCGAATGAAAAAAATAATTGATAGAACTCCGCTTGGTAGAGTTGGCCAACCTGAGGAAGTTGCAAGTTTGGCTGCCTACCTGGCCATGGACAGTGCAAGTTATATCACGGGCCAAAATATTATGGTCGATGGTGGTATGTCAGTGAAAGGACTCTAAGCATGACTCGAATATGAAACCCATAGTGCAGATATCACTCGATCTAACTCAGATCGAGGAAGCTCTTGAAACCGCAGCGATGGCTATGCGTGCCGGGGTTGACTGGCTAGAGGCCGGCACACCGTTTATACTTGCTGAAGGATTACATGGTGTGAAAAAGTTACGAGAAGTATTTCCTAAAACTCCAATCGTTGCAGATCTTAAAACAATGGATGGCGGTTATCTGGAAGCAGAGATGATGGCCAAAGCCGGTGCCACCCACGTAGTAGTAATGGCGCGTGCGCATGAAGAAACAATTAAATGTGTGGTTAAGGCAGGGAGAGATTATGGCATCAAAGTGATGGGAGATAATCTCGGTTGCCCTGATATGGTTTCTGCAGCCAAGTGGCTTGAAGATTTGGGCTGCGATTACATTGTTCATCATATTGGGTACGATGAACGTAGGGGAATTGCTGCCCAAGGGAAACGAATGCCCAGCCCACTTGATCAACTTCGGGAAATAGTAATAGCAGTAAATATTCCAGTGCAGGCTGTGGGCGGACTCAGTTTGGAACAAGCAATCCGTTGTCCGGAATATGGTGCACCTTTGGTTGTGCTTGGAGCTCCTTTAACCATTGATGCCGATGCGTTTAAGACTGCAAGTGGTGACCTGGAAAGTTCATTACGTTTGATCTGTGAAAAGATACATTCCTTTGGAGATGTTGTCATTGGAAAACGATAGATTGGTCTTAACTAATTCAAAATATCACGACACATGGGTTCTAAATCAGCTGCCGTTGTCAACTTTGCCCCTGAGAAAGGTTCAGTTGAAATACGTGAAATCGAAAAACCAAAAATTGGTGATGACGATATTTTGCTCGAAGTAGTCAACGTGGGTGTGTGCGGCAGCGACCTACATCAATGGACTTCTGACCACAGTTGGCCAGTAAACTACCCTGTAGTATTAGGTCATGAATTTGGTGGCCACATCGTTGAAACAGGAAGTAGCGTAAAAAATTGGAAAGTCGGTGATCGTGTTGTCAGTGAAACTGCGGCTGTTATTGATTCTAATAATCCTATGTCGCGCATAGGTCTATACAACCTGGATCCTACACGTAAAGGTTTTGGTTATGGTGTGAACGGTGCGATGACTCGGTTTGTTCGCGTGCCGGCACGTTGCCTACATCATATTCCTGATCAACTTTCCTTTGAACAGGCTTGTCTTACCGAACCTTGTTGTGTTGCATATAATGCTGTGATCGAAAACACCAGAATTAAACCAGGCGATCGCGTGGTTGTTCTTGGACCAGGAACAATTGGAATTTTGTGCGCGGCTGTTGCAAAACTATGTGGAGCCGAAGTCGCTATTATTGGGTTGGAAGCGGATAAGCATAGATTAACAATTGCCAAACAATTTGGGTGCGAAAGCATTGTTGGTGATGCAACTCAATGGGCGAGACAGCGTGACGGATTAGGAGCTGATTGCATCATCGATGCTGCCGGTGTAAGTATTACAATGAAGACTGCCATGGAACTTGTTCGCCCTAATGGTAAAATAACAAAAGTGGGTTGGGGACCTCAGCCCTTTGGTTTCTCACTCGATCCATTAATTCAAAAGAATATTACACTTCAGGGAAGTTTTAGTCATAACTGGCCGGTTTGGGAACGTGTCATTGCATTATTGGCAAGCGGTCAGCTAGATGTTAGACCAATTATTGGTGGTGTGTGGCCGATCACAGAATGGCACACTGCTTTTGAGAAAATGCACAAGGGTGAAGTAGTAAAAAGTGTATTGAAGCCTGTTTAATAAATGCGACTTCTAGATAAAGTCATCATTGTTACCGGAAGTACAACCGGAATTGGAAAAGCAATCGCACTCCGCTGTATCACTGAGGGTGCCCGCGTTATTATTCATGGACTTGAACAAGATTTAGGTGACGAAGTCATATCAAATATTGGCAAGGGAAAAGTCGTGTTACACATTGAAGACATAACTGCACCCGGGGCAACGCAACGATTAGTAGAACTGGCCCTCAGCACATTTGGTAAGATTGATGCTGTAGTAAATAATGCTGCCTTAGTAATTTCATCCAATATTGACACAACTGACTTGGCTTTCTTAAGGCATGTGCTTGAGATAAATACTCTCGCACCATTTTCACTCATTAAATCTGCCTTGCCATACCTTCAGCTAACGAAAGGATGCGTATTAAATATTGGTTCGGTTAATGCGTGGAGTGGAGAACCAAATCTATTCGCCTATAGTGTTTCCAAAGGTGCACTGATGACGATGACGCGAAATCTTGGAGACACACTCCATCGGGATGCGGGCGTGCGTGTGAATCAAATCAATCCTGGCTGGGTGCTAACTGAAAATGAAGCACAACGAAAAAAAGACCAAGGGTTATCTGATGACTGGCCAAACCAATTATCCAATGTATATGCTCCGGCTGGCCGTATTTTACATCCAGACGAAATTGCTGCTGCTGCTGTATACTGGCTAGCGGATGAAAGTGGTCCGATAAGCGGACAGGTTGTTGATTTGGAACAATATCCATTCATAGGTAGAAACCCACCAAAAGATGCAGCTGCTGAATCTACTATTACTAAATAATCAACAGGATCTCGTATGCCTAAGTTAGCGGTATTCCCAAAAGCCTATATGACAGCGCTCTGCAAAGACGGAACGATGCAGGTTTCCGACTGGATTAAGCTTGCGGTGAAACTTGATGTTGATGGCCTGGAGTGGTACGCAGGATTTCTTGAAATGGCCAATGAAACCAACTGGTCTCGGTTCCGAAAAGAAGTAGAAGATAATGGTAAGGTAATTCCGATGATGTGTTGCTCACCTGATTTCACTCATCCTGACAAAGTATTTCGAGACAAAGAAATAGCAAAGCAGAAAAAATGGATCGACATGACATATTCACTGGGTGGCAGCTACTGTCGTGTTCTTTCAGGACAAAGAAGGCCTGAGCTTTCGATTGATGAAGGAGTGAAACTCGCTGCGGAATGTATTGAAACTTGTTTGCCGCATGCGCAGGATAAAAATATTACACTCATCCTTGAAAATCACTACAAAGATGATTTTTGGGAATATCCAGAGTTTGCACAAAAGATAGATGTGTTTTGCATGCTTGTTGCCAGCATCAACCATTCACACTTTGGCGTGAACTATGATCCAAGCAACGCTTATCTAGCAGGTGATGACCCTCTCCAATTGTTACGCAATGTAGCCGACCGGGTGGTAACCATGCATGCCAGTGATCGATACCTGATTGAAGGCACACTTGAAGACTTGCGCAAAGAAGAAGGTGGAGTTGCGGGGTACGTAAAACGACTTCGCCATGGAGAAGTTGGCAAAGGCTTAAATGACTACGATGCAATTTTTACCCAATTAAAAAAGGTTGGGTTCAACGGCTGGATCAGTATCGAAGATGGCGTAGATGGAATGCCACAACTTGAACGAAGCGTAAAATTTCTTCGAAACAAAATCAGACAATACTGGCCGGAAAAATTATAGCTTCTGTTGTTCCCAATATGAAAGACTAGCGAATATATTAATCCTTAAATCTAAGTTTAAAGAATAATAGAGTTGATGCCAGTACTAGGGTTAGCAGATTGGCAGCTATCACAGGGATGTCACGCATCATAATGCCATAAGCAAGCCACATAACCACCCCAACGCAAAAAAAAGAAAACATACCTAATGATAAATCTTTTGCAGAACGACTCTTCCATGTTTTAAGTACTTGTGGAAGAAACGAAATGGTGGTAAAAGCACCTGCAGAAAGACCAAGTAATTGTATAGCGTTCATATAATCTTCAATTAAAATTTAATAGTAGTTTAATACCAATACAAAGGTATATCTATGGCTATAAGATTCGGGGGAGATGTAATCTTTTCTACTTTTATACCATCTACAACGATTGCGGAAATATTTTTAGTGATTTTCAAATTCTAAATTACTCTTTGCTTATCCGAGATATACAGGCAAAAGATGCTTTAGCACTCTCGGAATTGCTGAGCCCGTTGGACTACTCTACATCCGATAGTGTTAGTCTTGAAAAAATAAGCGATTATTCAAAAGAGGGTTACAAGCTCTTTGTCGCAGAATTTGAATAGATGGTTGTTGGATTTATTTCTTTACACAACTATATAGCTCCTCACCTTCCGGGAATGATCGGTAGAATTACAGCATTTTGTGTGGACGAAAAGTTTCAGGGAAAAGGAATCGGAACTGATTTATCGGAAGCTGCTGAACAATATTTTAAAATATTAATTGCTCTAAAATTGAAGTGACCAGTAATCTCAGGAGAACTAAAACCCATAAATACTATCTTCATCTTGGCTATCAGGAAACCTCAAAGCACATGGCGAAATTTCTGAAAGAACATTAGATGTCTGATCTCTTTAACTTCTGATAGGCGAAATAATTAAAAAGAAAAGTCCACACCACAGCAATCCCCACAGCTATCAGACTCACGTGGTCCTGAATTTCCTGAAAAGCATAGCGTGCAAAAGGAAGGGGTACCAGATTTGTAATTGACTCCAACGGGAAAAACTGTTTCATCCACCCAATACTATCGTTCAAACTTTCTCTGAAGAGGTTTAATTTGATGATGGCCTCAATCATGTGAGAGAGCATCAACAGTACGATGGTAAGTCCTGATCGCTGAATAAATATCCCCAACATCAAGGCATAAGAAAGAAAGGCAAAGACCTCCAGAAAGTAGGCCAGGAAAAATTCCATCCCAGTAAAAAAATAGGTCCATTCAATTTCAGGGGTGTAAATGAGACCGGTGATGATCGAGATTAATAAGATCATGCCAACACTCATAAGACTTAGCAACACATTGGTAAGAATCTTGGAGAGAATAAATTCCCATCTGCTCATTCCATCAATGATGTTTTGACGCACCGTGCGATATTGATACTCATTCGTAATGGAAATCACAACCATAACAGACAAAATCAATTTGAAAAGTCCGCTGATCCAGATTAGGTTCTGCCAAATATCGGGGAAGTGATAAAGAGGAATCCTGTTAATGTTAATTGAGGTACCAAACTCAGCACCTTTGCTGGCAATCCATTTCAAAATTTCCATACCACTGGCTGTTGTAAAGCCGAGTGTAAGAAAGTACAAACCACAAATCACCCAAAAGGTGCGGTAGCTTGTCAATTTTTTTAAATCTATCTTAAGGAGGTGCAGCATAAAGACCTTGATAGTTGTTAGTTATACGTTTGTAAAAAACTTCGTCATTTTAGAGCGGTTGACGAAGCGTCCGCCAATATTTCCAAAAACTGTTTCTCCAATGTTTTCTTTTTCGTCGCCAGGTGAGTCACAACTATTCCTTTGTCAAACAAAAATCTATTTAGATCCTGACTGTGGAAGTTGTCTTTCATCATCACCTGAAAAATTCCATTCTCCTTTTTAATGGAGGCGCTTCCGATAAACTCCTTCAACAGAATTGACAGGTCATCGTGATATGCCTGAACTTCTACAATCTCTTCTCCTTTGCCTACTTCATCAACCGGACCACAATGCATGAGCTCGCCTCTTCTGAGGACGGCAAAGTGAGTACACACTTTCTGTACTTCGTCCAACAAGTGGCTTGCTAAAATTATTGTCTTACCATCCGTGGCTATTTTCCGGATGATCTCTCTGATTTCTGCTATCCCCATCGGGTCAAGTCCGTTCGTTGGTTCATCCAAAATAAGAATAATGGGATCGCTTACTAGTGCAGAAGCAATTGCTAAGCGCTGCTTCATACCTAATGAATAAGTTTTGTATTTATCGTCTTTGCGGGAAGCAAGTTCTACCAACTCTAAAACCTTGGGAATGTTGTTGGGATTGGCCCCCTTGATCAAAGCATTGAGTTCCAGGTTCTTTTGCCCACTGAGATATGGATAAAAAATTGGATGCTCCAACACAGCGCCAATTTTCTTTCTTGTCAAATTCGTTGGCTGCTCACCAAACCATGAAAAACTTCCTGAGGTAGGATTTACAACGCCCATCAGCATGCCCAATGTTGTGGTCTTGCCACTGCCGTTTGGACCAAGCATTCCAAAAACCTGACCGCGTTTCACTTCCAGGTCTAGGTTGTTGACCGCACAAAGTTTACCGAAGTTTTTAGTGAGCTTATGTATTGAAAGAACTGTTTCCATCATTAGTTCAAAATCTAAGGTTCAAGATTTTACCTTCAACGCAATTTATAAGTTATCTACTTTTTCCTTTTTCTCCTTCTTGTCGTCCTTGTGCAGAAAGTCCTTAATCCTACTGCCAATGTCGGTGCTCTCATCAATTGTTTTAAAAAGCTCTGTCGCTTTATTAATCGCAATCTTCCCAACAATATCCAACACATACAAGCTTGTAGAATCATTTACCAGAATAACGGTGCCTTTTACTTCATTATCCTTCTCTCTAAGATACACATCAAAATTTCTTCCTTGAAACCGGCTGGTCATCATCTCCTCGTATGATTCACCTTTATATCCACTAAGAAGTTTTTTATAATCCCCTGCGCTGAACTTCTCTTTGTTTTTGTCAATTATCAAAAATTTCATTTTTTCAATGTCCTTGATCAGCTCATCAAATTCTTTGCTTTCTGTTTGATTGAGCATGCGCAAGGTATTCTTATAAAAGTATAACGAAAGGCCATCCTCAAAGCGCTTGTCCAAGTCCTCAGTCGTTTTGGTTTGAGCAAGAGAAATTGTACTGATGAGAAAAGTTATAATTGTTATTGAAAGGATTTTTTTCATATGAACTAATGATACGTAAATTATTGAATGGCGGATGAAATTATCTTATCAATTTTGATAGGAAAGTGTATTATCCTTATCCACCAAGAGGTTTACATCAATTGAGCCTTTCAGTTCAATAACCACAACCTCATCCGGTTCCTGAATCAATACAATATATCTATTCTTCTTGCCTGTTGACTGCAGGTAAAAGGTGACATCGTCTCCATGGTCGTGGATAGAAGCAAGCTCTTCAAACGAATCATTACGTAGCACTTTCTTAAATCCATTAACAGAAAGTCCCTGTGCTTTGAATTCCTCCGCAGGTATGGTGATCAACTTGATATGCTGCACATCCCTAACGGCCTCCTTAAATTCCCATTCTCCAGCCATACCCAATACCAATCTGCAAAAGAATCCGTTGACGGTGAAACTATGCACATCGGGTCGGTCGATAAAATTATCCTTAAGTGCCTGATAACTTTTGCTTTGACCGAAAGTTGATGGTGTCGTCAGGAGAGCACAAAGTAAAAATAATATACTTGTTTTTTTCATAGTGTCCTTGTGTTGGAAATAGCACTTGGTCGTTAACAAAAAGGAAAATTGCCCGATGCCTATTCCTCGTTATCTTTTGAATTTTTCTTATCCTTAAGGTTCTCTAAATTCTCTAGTCCATCAACATTCATCTTCTTGCCAATTCTGGAGACTTGCTTCAAATCGATTTCACCAAAGAGGGTTAGTACCATAAATTCTTCGTTACCTCCCATTACCATTACCAATTCACTGATCTTACCTGCAGATTCCTTGATAAAAAACTTCATGTCCTTGTCCTTATCGCGAACGGTCATCAATTCTTCATACTCCTTAACCGGGATCATGCTCATTGCCTCTTTGTACAACA
>JAENVX010000231.1 GCA_016650355.1 Bacteroidia bacterium
ACTATTAACCTCCAATATTCGTCCTCGTATTCAGGATGTGATTTATAGATCCATTTTTGAGTATTCTGCACATCATAATTAAATCAACCGAAACTAAAAAGGGATAAACCCGGTTTAAAAGCTTAACGTAACTTTGTGATATGAAAATTGGAATTGTTTGTTATCCGACCTTTGGAGGAAGTGGTGTTGTGGCAACTGAATTGGGCAAAGCGCTTGCTCAGGAAGGTCATGAGGTTCACTTCATTACTTATTCGCAACCCAGTAGGTTGGATTTCTTAAACGAAAATCTTTTTTATCACGAAGTTGAATTCCATTCTTATCCCTTGTTTGAGTATCCGCCTTACGAGCTTGCATTGGCCAGCAAGATGGTGAGCGTTGTAAAAAACGAGAAGTTGGATTTGTTGCATGTTCACTACGCCATCCCCCATGCCTCGGCAGCGTATATGGCCAGACAAATTTTACAAACACATGGGATCTACATTCCAATAGTCACTACGCTTCATGGGACTGATATAACCCTGGTTGGAAAAGATCCTTCTTATGAACCTGTGGTCACATTTAGTATCAATCAGTCAGATGGTGTTACAGCAGTTTCAGAAGATTTAAGAAAAGAAACATATCACTCCTTCAAGATCACAAACGAAATTGTTGTGATCCCCAACTTTATAGATTTGGCCAAGTTTAAAAAACAGAAGAAAGACCACTTTAAGAAAGCAATTTGCCCCAACAACGAGGCGTTGGTAGTGCATACTTCTAATTTTCGTAAAGTGAAACGCATCCCCGATGTGATTACTATTTTCAATAATATCCAAAAAGAAATTCCAGCCAAGCTACTTATGATTGGTGATGGACCGGAACGGACACACGCGGAGACCATGTGCCGTGACTTTGATATCTGCGATAAAATTCGGTTTCTTGGAAAATTAGAAGCCGTTGAAGAAGTATTGTCTGTTGCAGATTTATTTTTAATGCCTTCAGAAAAAGAGAGTTTTGGCTTGGCTGCATTGGAAGCTATGGCCTGCGAGGTACCCGTGATCTCTTCAAACACTGGTGGTATACCAGAGCTAAACGTTCAGGGAGTAACAGGTTTTTTGAGTGATATTGGGGATGTAGAGGATATGACTCGTAAGGCATTGTTTGTATTAGACAAAAACAATTTGCCAAGATTCAAAGAAAACGCATTGAAGCGAGCCAAGGAATTTGATATCAGCAACATCCTTCCAATCTATGAAAACTACTATTTGAAGGTTATGGAAAAGGCGGCTGCCCGGTTGACAGTATAAAATAGGTCAAATTCGTTTAGGCATCAATCTTGCTATTACCTCAACAAGTTCAGCTTTACTTTTCTGATGAAATTTAAAGTGAACGAAAAGAAAAGCCCAAAAAACAACACCACAGACAAGAGAGAAAGATAGTTCATATTCTTTACGATTACTTTTATCAAAGATGAGGGAATTGACAAAATCCAGGGGGTGCTATTATATAACCTCATCACAGGAGTAAGTTTTTTGTGCCTATTTCACTTTTTTTAACCATCGCACAATCATAATCCCCATTGAAGTAGAAAATCAAGAATATTCTATCATTCGGCTATATTTAGGAAAATCTTTTATCATGCGAAAACTGACCTTTATCCGCACTTTTTTGCTTCTTGTCATAACATTATCGCCTGCCTGGGCGCAAGAGCAAACGTCTATTCCCGCACCAAAAGACTGGTTCCTACGCGATCCCGAGCAAGATCAACTACAAGGAGTAAGCGCTGAGAAAGTTTATCAAACCTTACTTGCAGGACAGCCCTCGCGCACGGTGATCGTGGCCGTGGTGGATTCCGGGGTAGACATTGACCATGAGGATCTTAAAAATATCATCTGGGTAAATGAAGATGAAATTTCAGGAAACGGAATTGACGATGACAAGAATGGCTACATCGATGACATTCATGGTTGGAATTTTATTGGCGGAACTACTAATAATGTAAAAGAAGACACTTACGAATTGACTCGCGAATATGTGAGGTTGAAGAAGAAATTTGAAAACGTTGAAAATGGTAAAGTCCCTAAAAAACAAAAAGCAGAATATGAACAACACTTAAAGAATAAGGACAAGTTTGAAAAACTTAAGGCAAAAAATGAACAACAATACGGCCTGTATAAAAATTTGCAAGGCAATGTTATCCTCAGCGTGGATACATTAAAGGCGATTTTGAAAACAGATACGCTTACGCAGCAGTCCTTGCAAGATTTTAACACAACAGATCCTTCGTTGCTGTTTGCAAAGGGTTTTTTACTCAACCTTTTCAAGAATATTGGGCCGGAAGGAAGCATTGACGATTTACTGGGGCAACTAAAGGAAGCTGTAGATTATTTTGGCGTGATTGTAAATTATGGTTATAACGAAAATTTTGACTCGCGATTAATCGTAGGTGACAACTATGCCAATCCATATGAAAAGAATTACGGGAATAATGATGTGAAGGGCCCCGACCCTGAACATGGAACGCACGTGGCAGGCATTATTGGAGCAGATCGCAAAAATGATATTGGTATTAAAGGAATTGCCGATAACGTGAGAATCATGTCGGTTCGTACAGTGCCCAATGGTGATGAACGCGATAAAGATGTTGCCAATGCCATCTTCTATGCCGTGGACAATGGCGCTAAAATTATCAACATGAGTTTTGGGAAATCTTTCTCACCGGAAAAAATAGTAGTTGATAAGGCTGTTAAGTATGCCGAACAAAAAGGCGTACTACTTATTCATGCTGCCGGAAATGATAGCGAGAACATTGATGAGAAGAAAAATTTTCCTTCCAGATATTATGCAGATGGTAAGGAAGCAAAAAACTGGTTGGAGATCGGTGCTTCTGCTTGGGGAAGCGATCAGGAATTTGTCGGAAGCTTTTCTAACTACGGAAAAAAATCAGTAGACTTTTTCGCTCCTGGTGTTGAAATTTATTCCACCACCCCGCATAACAATTACAAAAATCAAAGCGGAACCAGCATGGCTAGCCCAACAGTTGCTGGCGTTGCCGCTTTACTCATGTCCTATTTTCCTGAATTATCGTACCTGGAAATAAAAGACATTCTTAAAAAATCAACTCGCAAATTTGACACCCTTGAAGTTGCAAGCCCTGGCGGATCAGGAAATGTAAAATTCAGTGAATTGAGCAATACAGGTGGACTAGTAAACGCATATGAAGCTGTGAAGATGGCCCAACTTATTAAAACCCAAAAGGGAGTGAAGTGAAAGATTTATCACTTTGGCAATTCATAGTAGTTAAGATGAGTTACCAAATAAAAATATTATCCTTCTTTTTACTCATGGGGCTATCCAATTTTTCATTTGGAAATAATATAACCTGGGTTTATTTTTTTTCAGGCCAAGGTTCGGACGAACGCATCTTCGAAAAAATTAATCTCAATTCTAACTTCCAAATCGTCCATGTAAATTACCCAATCCCAAAAAAAGGAGCCACCATGGCAGAATATGCTCGCGAGATAAGTCAACAAATTGACACCTCTCAAAAATATATTTTTATTGGTGTTTCCTTAGGTGGTATGATTTGTTCGGAGTTAGCAGACTTCCTCACACCAGAAAATATTATTGTAATATCCAGTGCTAAGTGTCGTAAAGAACTTCCTTTTCGTTATAGATTTCAAAAGTCAGTTCCTTTAAACAAAATAACTCCTAAGAAATTAATAAAAATCGGTGCTCAGGCTCTTCAACCCATTGTAGAGCCCGATAGAAGCAAGAATAAAGACGTTTTCAAAAGCATGTTAAAAAATAAGGATGCAAAATATTATAAGAGGACTGTCAATATGATTATCAACTGGGATCGCGAAAAGATAAATAGTAAGATAATCCATATTCATGGAACAAATGATCATACAATACCCATTCGTAATGTTCAAGTCAATTTTATAATTGATAAAGGTTCCCATATGATGACCTTGACTCGAGGAGAAGAGATAAATAATCTTATACAATCAATCCTTACAAAAGGGATACAAAATTGAAGATGGCTTGATACGGCAATATTCCAAGCTTTCGAAAATTCTATTTTTAAAGCAAGAAACTTCAAAGCTTTCATTCTCTTCTTTTTAAACTTCTTAAAAGGGTCATAAGAAATTACGTTCTCGCCATCTTTTCCTATGTGTGCGCGTAGATAAATACTTGGATCAATCCTTTTGCTTGAACCGATACTCTCAGGAGGAATGTCCTGTTCGCGCGACTTCAAGTTACTACGTGGCACCTGTATGCTTAAGTCCGTACTGTCTGCCAGGCTATATCTTCCAGCTAATAATAGAGTAAAAAGTGGTGAAGGAACCTCCATTCTCCTTATCTCCATTTCTGCCCTTCATATCAAAATGTGAATTTATCTCTCAAACCGGCCGTGGTTAAATCTCTTTTCTTAAAAATAAAATTGCTCATCTGTTGGAGTGGCAAATCAATCAGTTAATGTCTGAGAAGCACCAAATATTTGATGGTGATTGTCTCACTTTTCGAGATAATGGGTCGTTTTTTACCCATTAGTTAAAATATTTATACAATTTTATATAATAAAGGGTCATTTTTTACCCTATTTCAATCGAATTCTGTAATAAATTCAGATAATAGGTTCAAAAACTACCTTATTGTTCATTTATTTGATAAAAATTATAAAACTATAAAACAGTAACCACATATGAAAAAATCAATTGTCTTTCTCATTTTATTGATATCGGTTAGCATCCTGGCGATCTTCATGCCAGCGGTGCCTGGCACTATCGTTACTGATGGAATTAACTCGGGAGATGTAGCCTGGATGTTGGCAGCAACAGCCTTGGTTCTTCTTATGACACCGGGGTTGGCTTACTTCTACGGAGGTATGATCGATACTAAGAACATCATATCAACCATGTTGCAAAGTTTTATTGCCATGGGGGTAATTAGTGTACTCTGGATTGTAGTAGGATTTAGTCTTGCCTTTGGAGATTCTATCGGAGGCTTTATTGGCAATCCCACTTCTTTCTTTATGTTCCAAAACGTGTTGGATGGCAAACCTTGGTCACTGGCTCCAACTATTCCACTTGTCTTATTCGCATTCTTCCAACTTAAGTTTGCGATCATTACGCCAGCGCTTATTACAGGAACGTTTGCAGAACGCATCAAATTCAAATCCTACATTTTATTTCTGGTTTTATTTTCCTTGTTAATCTATGCTCCGCTTGCACACTGGACGTGGCATCCTGAAGGCTTCTTGTTCAATTGGGGTGTTCTCGACTTTGCAGGCGGCACAGTAGTACATATGTCCGCAGGATTTGCAGCCTTGGCTGCCTCCATATATTTAAGAGACAGATCAGAAAAGAAAAGTACAATTGCTCCTGCCAATATTCCATTCGTGCTTCTTGGCACGGGTCTTTTGTGGTTCGGCTGGTTTGGTTTTAATGCAGGAAGTGCATTTAGCGCAGGTACCTTAGCTGCTTCTGCTTTTGCAACAACAAATACTGCCGCAGCTGCTGCAGGGTTAGCTTGGATTCTTTTTGATGCCGCTCGTGGTAAAAAACCTTCTGCTGTTGGATTTTGTATCGGATCAGTTGTAGGACTTGTGGCGATAACACCCGCTGCCGGTTTTGTAACTATTCCTTCAAGTTTGTTTATAGGCACATTTGCTGCCATTATCAGCAACATAGTTGTTCGTTGGAAATCCAAGACTTCTTTGGAAGATACATTGGACGTATTCCCTTGTCATGGTGTAGGTGGCGCTGTAGGTATGGTGATGACAGCTCTTCTTGCCAACACCGCTGTGAATGGTGGTAATACTACAGGCAATGGACTTTTCTTTGGAGATACGGTACTGTTCCTGGTTCATATCAAAGCACTTGTTATTGTAATCGGCTATGTAATGATCGGATCATTCGGCATCCTTAAACTGGTTGACTTGATCTTCAACCTGAACGTAAGCGCAAAAGAAAAAGAAGTTGGCTCTGACTTCGCTCAGCACGGGGAGAATGTCTCTTTTGATTACATAAAAGCATCGTAATAATTATGAAGCAGCACCGAAGGATAAAATCCAGTTCTTCCTCTAACATGCAAAACTATCATTATGAAAAAAAAA
The DNA here is from genome assembly GCA_016650355.1 of Bacteroidia bacterium. GTDB lineage: Bacteria > Bacteroidota > Bacteroidia > Cytophagales > Cyclobacteriaceae > ELB16-189. Next base: position 6,098 of record JAENVX010000231.1, read on the forward strand.
TCTACGAAATCCAATCAACCTCAAGCAGCCCATAGCGAGCCAAAGATATGGCGATTGAAATCCAGGATTTCGGATCACTAAACCATTTATCCCTGGTGGATGTGAGATACCCCAACAGGTAATCATAGATTATTGTTTACTTAAACCACATTAAAAATTATGAAAAATATAAAAACTGCATTATCCCTTTTACTATTGATCACTTTGTCATTTGGTGCACTTGCTCAACAAGAGGCGATTGTACTCGCATCGGCAATTGAAACTGATAAAGAAAAAAATACTTCTGACAAATTGGAGGTTAGTGGCGAAGCACAACGTGTAAATGAAGGAGAAGAGCCACCTACTTTTGTATTATCAGGATCGGTAGATGCTTACTATCACTCTTCTTTTGGCAGCCAAAGCAAAGCTCCAAATACTTCTTTCGCAAATCTTAATGGTTTTTCACTTGGCATGGTCAACCTGATTGGTGCGTATGATGGCGAAAAAGTCGGGTTCAAGGGTGACCTTGTATTTGGACCTAGAGGATTTGACGCTGTGTTTGCCAACACCTACACAGGACAACGAATTGTTAACCAGTTGTATGGCTATCTTAAAGTTGGTGAGAAGGTAACGCTGAACCTGGGGCAGTTTAATACTTTCTTCGGATATGAAGTCATCTCTCCTACTGGTAATTTCCATTACTCAACTTCATACATGTTCTCATGGGGGCCATTCAATCACA
>JAENVX010000232.1 GCA_016650355.1 Bacteroidia bacterium
ACTCTTATTTTTTCCTTATGTGGTTTTGGCACAGCAGACATGGCCAACGGAACTTCTCATCACTCCGGAAAAAACCAATTATCAAAAAACATCTACCCATTCCGAGGTGATGGCATTTCTGGATTTCATCAAAACAAAAAGCCCAAATATCCATATCATATCGATGGGCAAAAGTCTGGAAGGCAAGGACATTCCGGTTGCTGTTTTATCACGGCCAGCTATTCGAACAAGTGAGGAGGCTAAAGCATCAGGGAAACCTGTAATTTATATTCAAGGAAACATTCATGCAGGTGAAGTGGAAGGAAAGGAAGCAGTGATGATTTTGATGCGTGATATTTTGTTGGGAGGCAAGAACAATTTGTTGGATAACCAGATCATTCTCTTTGCCCCTATTTATAATACCGACAGCAATGATAAAATGGAGAAAGGGATAAGACCATCTCAGGAGGATAGCCCTATGGAAGTTGGTCTGCGAGAAAATAGTCAGGGGCTAGATCTCAATCGCGATGCAATGAAGATGGAAGCCTTAGAAACGAATGGATTGTTCCAGAGTATCATCCTGCCGTGGGACCCACAACTTTTTGTTGACCTGCATACCACCAACGGCACATGGCATGCCTATTCACTTACCTGGGCACCCAGTTATCATTCATCGGGCGAGTATCCTCCATATGATTTTATCAACAACAAAATGTTGCCAGAAATTTCTGAAAAGGTAAGGACAAAAAATAATCTGGATTTTGGTCCTTACGGGGACTATGACCTTACCGAAGGCTGGCCACTAAAAAATTTCTATACCTACAATCATCATCCAAGATATTTGGTAAATCAATTTGGATTGCGAAATCGGATGGCAATCCTCAGTGAATCTTTTGCCCATGAACGTTTTTACCAACGAATTTATTCTACCTATACTTTTGTCAATGAAATTCTGGAGTATTCAAATAATCATGCAAAGGAAATAGTTACAATCAACAAAGAGGCGGATGATCAAGCGATTCAGCAAGTTGTTGAGCAAGCGGGAAAAATTACAAAAGGGGTGAAATTCAAAATGGTTCCCCTTCAGAAGCTAAATGACTTTGTGACCTATGACTATATAACTTCAATTAAGGAAGATGGAAGCTTGGAGTATTTCAGGACGGGTGAAATAGTAAAATATAATAATATTGATTACTTCGCAAAATTTGAATCGGAACAGGAAAGCACACTCCCCAATGGCTACGTTATTCCTGCTGAGTTTACTGCAATTGTGGAAAATCTAAAAAAACACGGTGTTAAGGTTGAGAAGCTTAACAAAACAAAATCCTTTGCTGGAGAGATTTTTACAATTGAGAAATTTGTGAGAGCAGATCGCGCGTTTCAAGGACATGCTATGGCAAAAGTGGAGGGCAAATTTTCAACGGCAAAGCGCAAGTTTATGAAAGGAGATTATCTCGTAGACATGGCACAACCACTAACAAACCTTATTTTTTATTTGCTTGAGCCTCAGTCGGATGACGGTTTACTCACCTGGAATTTTTTTGATACCTATCTGGAAAAGAAAAATATTAGCAACCAGCCAGTAGAGTATCCCGTTTTTAAGTACATCCAAATTAATTAAGCCATGCCTACATCACACGTAATCGATTATCAAATTAAGGGAGAAAGCATTCAGATTGTTGAAGTGGAACTTGATCCCATGGAAACAGTAATTGCTGAGGCAGGTGCCATGCTCTTTATGGATGATGGTATTTTGTTTGAAACAAAGATGGGTGATGGTTCTAATCCTAGCCAAAGTCTTTTTGATAAATTATTATCTGCCGGAAGCCGTGTATTGACAGGAGAGTCATTATTCATGACACACTTCACCAATCGAGGTAATAGAAAAGCAAAAGTTGGATTTTCTGCTCCTTATCCTGGTACAGTAATACCCATTGACCTTGCTCAAATGCGTGGCAACGAAGTGATTGTTCAAAAAGATGGATTCTTATGTGCAGCTTATGGAACAAAACTCAGCATTGTATTTAATAGAAAAATCGGGTCTGGTTTGGTTGGTGGCGAAGGATTTATTTTACAGAAACTTCAAGGAGACGGATTAGCATTTGTTCATGCTGGAGGCACATTGATTGAGCGCACGTTAAATAATGAAACACTAAGGGTTGACACAGGCTGTGTTGTAGCAATGGAGTCGCATATAAATTTTGATGTTGAAACAACGGGGAGTTTAAAGTCAATGATCTTTGGTGGCGAAGGAATTTTTCTGGCCACGTTGAAGGGCACAGGAAAAGTTTGGTTGCAATCAATGCCAATTAGGAAGCTAGTCCAGGCGTTGGCACCCTATGGTGGAAACAGCAGAAAAGAAGCGAGCTCTATATTAGGCAGTTTTCTGGAGAGATAGTATTTCTCATTTAAATATATTTCGGGGTACCAACATGGGTACCTTTTTTTTGTACTCTAGATAGGTGTCACCAAATTTTTGAACGAGTTTCTTTTCCTCCAGGTTGATGCCAATAGCGAGGTAGACAAAAATACAGAGAACAGAAATTAATGTGGGCAGGTTAGGACTGAATAAAAAAAATCCTAAAACAATCAGTATTGTTCCAGAGTAGATTGGGTGTCGTATTTTATTTAGTATTCCGTTTGTTGAGAAAGATTCGTCCTCTTGTTTGAACCCAAGAAAGGAACCTAGTTTGTACTGGCGAAATGCATCCTTAATCACAAAGACGCCAATCGCGGCAAGCATCAAACTGAAGTACCGCACAACTCCGTTGCTCTGAAAAAATGAAATTGCCGGAATGCTGCCATTCAAGAATAATAATCCCAATAGTCCTATGATGGATAGAATGTTGTAGACCAGGCGATAGAAATGAAATTTGGCTTTTAGTTTCTTTGAAAAATAGTCTTTAACAAATGCAGAAGCCATCAGGCTGTGTATTGCAAAATAGACTGTCCAGGCTAGAATAAGAATTAAATAGGGCACGAGTAAAGATAACTAGTTGAGGTCAGTGACATATCATAAAGCTGTATTGAAATGCTTAATTTTAAAGGTTAGTGATATGCTTATGAATCCTATAAAAATTGGCCTAATCCGTGAAGGCAAAACACCTCCAGATAAACGTGTGGCGTTTGCACCCTTGCAGGCTGAGGAGATTGAACAGCGGTTCCCTCATGTAAAAATAATTTGCCAGGAAAGTGAAATTCGCTGTTTTAAAGATGCGGAATACCAGGAGCTTGATATTGAAGTGAGGGCCGATGTAAGTGATTGTGATATTCTGATGGGGATCAAGGAAGTGCCGGTAGCGAATTTGGTCGCTGGTAAAACCTATCTCTTCTTTTCTCATACCATGAAGAAACAGTCTTACAATCGTAAATTGTTACAAGAGGCGTTGAAGAAAAAGGTACGATTGATTGATTATGAAGCCTTGAAGGACAGTCAGGGTAATCGCATGGTGGCCTTTGGAAGATTTGCCGGGCTGGTTGGCGCTTACAATGGATTATGGGCATATGGAAAACGTTTTAATTTGTTTACCCTTAAAAGAGCATTTGAATGTTTTGATATAAACGATCTTAAACTTGAGATACGAAAGGTAAAACTACCGGCCGTCAGAATTGTGCTTACGGGTGCAGGCCGCGTGGCCAAAGGGGCGATGGAAACATTAGATACGGCAGGTATACGCAAAGTAAATATTCTGGACTTCCTAACGCGAACGTTTGAGGAGCCTGTGTATGTTCAACTGAGCAGTGCAGATTACCATACTCGGAACGGTGGAGGACATTTTAACCGCGAAGAGTTTCATCTGCACCCTGAGAAGTATAGTTCTCACTTTTCGAAACTCACGAAGGTCGCTGACATTTTGCTAGCTGGGGCTTTCTGGAATCCGGCTGCGCCAAAGCTTTTCGCCCGACAAGATATGCTGGCTGCTGATTTTAAAATAAAAGTTGTCTCAGACATTACATGCGATATTGAAGGCTCCATACCTTGCACCAAACGCGCAAGCACGATTGTAGATCCAATTTATGACTACGATCCAATCACGGATGCTGTCCATCCTCCCTTGAGCGATAATAAATTTATCACCGTAATGGCGGTTGACAATCTTCCCTGCGAATTGCCAAGAAGCTCTTCCGAGGAATTTGGTCGCGATCTTATCGATCGGATTCTAAAACCTTTATTACAAAATGACCCAGAAGGAGTTGTTGAACGTGGCACTATTGCAAACGGGGGCAAACTAACAAATTCATTTAAGTATTTGGAAGAGTATGTGAACGGAAGGGATTGAAATTGATATAAGATTTATATTTTCTATTTTCTATTTAAGTTTGATTAATGCTGCTATACAACGAAACTATTGGGATTGACAAAGACATTGAAAAAGAGTGGCTTGAGTGGATGAACCAAGTCTACATCCCGGACATCATGGCAACCGAAGTATTTGTTGATTATAAGTTTTACAAAGTGTTGACACACGATGACGAAGGATCAGTTTCCTATTGTGTTCAATATTTTACGCCATCGATTGAGAAATTCAATCACTACTTAGCCGTGGTTGCCCCAAGCCTTGCAGAGAAGCATCACCAAAAATTTAAGGACAGGCATGTAGCCTTCAGAACGTTGTTGGAAGGCGTAGAATAAATCTAAACAGATTACTTTGGCAGAAGTCTTTTAATCTGATCTTCTTCAAGAGAGCAATTGAGCCACTCGCCATCAAGTTTGGCTCCGTATTTATTATAGAACCTGATAGCAGGCTCATTCCAATCCAGCACTTGCCACATCATGCCAGAGCAATTTTCTTCCAGTGCTTTTTGCATGGTGCGATCAAAAAGTAATTTTCCAATACCACTTCCTCTTTCTTTTTCAGTAACGATGATGTCTTCCAGATAAAGCCGCTTTCCTTTCCAGGTGGAGTAACGCCAGTAATAGATAGCGATGCCTATGATGCCCTTTTCATTCTCGGCTACAAAAAAACCATAGATAGCATTTGCACCAAAACCGTCTTGTTCCATCAGGGCAACTGTGTTAATTACCTCCTGTGGTGCTTTTTCGTAGGTGGCTAGTTCTTCTATTAGTTCTAGTGCGCGTGGCAGATCTTTTTTTTCACCTTGTCGGATGATCATGATTCGAAGTTGATAAATGGAAAAATAAAAAGCGACCGTTTAAGGAATTTTGTTTTATTTAAAAGTAGATATTAGCTTGGAGTGTGCGCTTTTGTTTCGAAGACTTCGGTATGGATTACGGTCCAAGGTCTGAATTTGATAGTCCAACCTTTGGTAGCTAATTGATTGTGAGAAAGTAGCCGCGCTTCAAGATTGGAAGTAAAGCCTATGTAGATTTTATTAAAAGTTACCG